>DAOVSZ010000242.1 GCA_030627725.1 Desulfobulbaceae bacterium | reverse complement strand
CCGCCTGCCGCATTTGGAAAGGGCTGCCCGCAACACACACAGAAAGGTTCTTCAATGAGGTGTATCCGAGGAGAACACGTTTTGCAGAAGAACTGCTCTGAAGAAGACTGCCGAATGCCGCAGACAAGACAGGAGGCAGGACACAGAATATCCAGAAACGCCTTGAAAAAAGGAGAAAAATCAGTCTGCATCATCTTCTTTTTTTCTGTTATCGAATTGAGAGTTCCGGTCTACTTGAAAGTGACGCCAGGACATCCTCATATATTTTGAAATTCTCCTCATAGGTGTCAGATCCCGATAGAAGCATCAGGCTGACAAAGCAGGTCGTGCTCCCATGGCATTCGTAGACACAGTCCGTCTTCACGGATTGCATTGCGCTCCCTGCCGCCCCTTTAAAGAAAATTTCTTCGACACCAATAATCCCGGGACGTCTTCCATGGCCGCTGCCGCCCTTGGTCGAATAAGAAAACTTTTCTACAAAAGGGACCCCGGCCAGCGCCTGTTGTCTCTGGTTGTAGTACATATTTATCACCTGCTGAATGGCTGCGCCTCCATCAAGAAAGTTCAATATTCTCCCGGAGGTAGACCTCTCGCTGGTAACGATCATCAGGTCTCTTTTGTTCGGATGGAGAAACAGGACCCGGATAAGATTTTTCTTCGCCGTCGGCATCTCGTGAGTCAGCCAGCCGGGGAGGGTTTCAACCGACTCCCATCCGGAAGGGGTCTGTAAAGAAAACTCATATTCAGGGTTCAGATACAGACCCTCTTCAAATCGAGGGCTCTGATGAGGAGCACATCCATACAACAGCAGGAGAAGAATACCGGCAGATAACAGAATTTTTTGCATACCAATCCACCTCCTTTCATCTTCTTTTGTCGTAACTATTCAGGTGGAGCAGAAAACGTGGCCTTAACTCCATCCCGTAACTGTTCAGCAGTGCTTCAGATGTGTACCCATCCGGGCATAAACTCCAGCAGGCTGACGAGCTATAGTTGGCTATGCGAGAAAGCCTGATCGTGTACAGATGGAGTGCTGCTGGACAGTTACCCTTTTGTCATAGCATATGACACCATGAAAAGAAAGATTTTCAAGCGGACCAAGGTCAGGTATATTGAAAGGCCTACAAAAAAAGGCCTGCACGTTGGTAACGGGCAGGCCCAGTAAGAGCAATGGAGGCGGCGATCGGAGTCGAACCGATGAATAAAGGTTTTGCAGACCTCTGCCTTAGCCACTTGGCTACGCCGCCATTCACAAATGAGCGGCAATACTAAACCCTGATGCAGATTTTGACAAGAAAAATAGTTAAAAACCAAAAGACACCAACACAATGACAGACCCGATAGAGACATTGACAGAAAAAAACAGACAGGAACTTACAGCCCTTGAAAAACAGCTTGGGCATAGCTTTACCAACCAGGCCCTGCTGCAGATGGCGCTCATTCACAGTTCATTTGCCTTTGAGCATCCCGGCCTGCAGGGCAAGGACAACGAGCGTCTTGAGTTCCTCGGAGATGCCGTCCTGGACCTGACCGTTGGCGCGGCCCTGTTCGGCCGTTTCCCGCACATGAAAGAAGGTGAAATGACACGAATCAGAGCAGCGCTTGTCAAGGAGGGGCATCTTGCCCTGATGTCACAAGCGTTGGGTCTTGGATCAGCCATACTGCTTGGCAAGGGTGAGAACGCCTCCAATGGCAGGGGAAAACCATCCATCCTCTCCTGCACCTTTGAGGCGGTTGCCGGCGCAATATTTCTGGACGGAGGATACGATGCGGCCCACGCCTTTTCCAAAACACATTTTTTCCCCTGGATTGAGAAACGGGATGAGCTTCTCAAAAAAGCTGATGCCAAAAGCCGTCTGCAGGAAATTCTCCAGGAGAAGTATACCGAGGCCCCGAGATATGTCCTTGAAAAAGCCCAGGGACCTGATCACAACAAGCTGTTCACTGTCGCGGTGACATTTCGCGACAAAACCCTGGGGACCGGCAATGCCGGCAGTAAAAAAGAAGCGGAACAGCAGGCAGCGGCATCCGCCCTGGAAGAAATTGACCAATGCCTCCCTTTGTAATCCCCATTTTTATTATCCATCAGGGATGTCCTCATACATGCATATTCTGTAACCAGCAGGGTATCACCGGACACACAAGCAGGGAGGGAAACGAACTGACTTCCGCTTCGGTCCGGAAAATAATTAACGAACAACTTGGCTGGTCGAGGAAAAGAAAAACCGTTGTGCAGGTTGCCTTTTACGGCGGCAGTTTTACCGGTCTTCCCAAAGACCGGCAGGAAGAGTTCCTTGGAGCTGTAAAACCCTATATTGAAAGTGGCCTGGTAGACGCCATCCGGCTCTCCACAAGACCCGATTACATAGACCTTAGCACCGCACTATTTCTTCGCAAAGCAGGGGTTGAAACCGTTGAACTGGGTATCCAGTCCATGGACCCGGCAGTACTCCAAGCAAGTGTCCGGGGCCATACCGCAACACATGTGAAAGCGGCCTTTACGGCTTTAAAGGAAGCCGGTCTCAAGATAGGCGCCCAGCTGATGGTCGGCCTACCCGGAGAAAAAACGAAAAAATTGATTCAAGGGACACAGGAAATCATCCGCATGGCGCCTGATTTCGCCAGGGTGTATCCCGCCCTGGTGATGAAAGGGAGCGGCCTGGAAACCCTTTACAGGTCCGGAAAATATCTCCCCCTCACCCTCAACAGGGCGGTTGGTTTAGCCGCCAGGCTGAAAGTGCTGTTTGACGACGCATCGATACCAGTGATACGATTAGGGCTGCAGCCCTCACTGTCTCTTGAAAAGGAATGCGTGGCCGGTCCCTATCATCCCGCATTCGGCGAACTGGTCCTGTCCCGCATTCTTTTTAAAAAGGTGAGAAAAATCTTATCGACCATCCCGAAGGGAAAAAAACACAGGCTGTGTGTCGCTGCGGCAGACCAGTCGGTTTTCCGGGGAAGCGAGAATAAAAACCTCAAGCGCTTACAGGCGCTTGGGCTCATGGATAACGTGGAACTTGTCTTTGGGCAGGACCAGCCGCGACAGACGATCAACATTGTAAACGTCCAGAAGCACCGCATCTGCACGCGATCAGGACTGACGGCATAGGACTACTATAGCCCGTTAGCCCTGATCGCACACATCTACGGCACTTCTGAACGTTTACAGGGGACTGAACAGTTACGCAACATTAGTTAAAATCGCAGATCAGACTATGATAAACGCGTTACATCTCATTGCAGAGCGAAAGATAAGTAAAGCCATTTCCGAAGGGACCCTCCAGACCGACGGCTGGAAGAACAAGCCCCTGCCCATGGAGGATGACCGCCTGGTCCCTGCAGACCTCAAAATGGCCTATAAGATCCTCAAAAATTCCGGCTACCTGCCCCCGGAGATCGAGGCCAAAAAAGAGATCCAGCGTCTTGAGGAGTTGATCAGCCGGACAGAAGACGAACATACCCGGCTCAGACAGATGAAAAAACTGAACGTCCTCATGATAAAATATGGCCTCCAGCGATCAGGAGGAGGGAATATAGAAGCGCAGGAAGAGTATTATAAAAAGGTTGTTGAAAGAATATCAGTCCGTGACAAGACATCAGAACCCTGAGAAGCGGATATCCCCATAACAGGGAAACGAATCTCAGGGTAGGCTAACTCGCCTTCTGATGCGCAATAAATGCTTGCAGCTTTTCTCGCTGATCGTCTGTAAGGTCTTTGAACTCTACGCCGCAACGCCTGACGGTAAAATGTTTTTTCTCAAGAAAGGGTACGTCTACAACAACCCTGATGGGTATATTTTCAACGTGAATCACATCATCAATGGTGGCAAAGGTAAGCCGCTTCTGAGAAGACGGCCTTTCCTCACAACCGGAATAGATGAATCCACAGCCGCTTTCGCTGATATCAAAAATCACATTGGAAAAAAGGGCCCTGAAAGGTGACAGAGATGAGGGTGTCATCATTGCAACTGCGTTGTTGCTTGGTGGAATACGTTCATGTCTCCTGCGTTCTTCTTGCATGTCTTTTTCTTTCTCCTCACGGCACAGAAATAGTGGTGTAACAACTTGTATCGTTTCATCTTTTATCCCTTTTTCCTGTTTTTTTGAACGTATTTTTTTTATACCTTAAATTTAAAAAGCAATATCTATATACCAGATACAGTCTACTCCCAGCCCTGTCAACAGTATGATTGTATATTCATACTGTTAAAAGAAAATCCATCTTTCGGCGCCGTTGCGCACGAAAGACTGAACTCCTCACTTTCTGTATTATGAAAGTTGACCGGGAATACAAGAGCACGTGAATATTGTTGAAATAATACTCATCGCAGCAGGACTCGCCATGGATGCCTCGGCCGTATCTCTTGCTGCAGCAGCCTCAGGCTATGCAGATACCCCGCGGGCTGTTTTCAGGTTATCCTTTCACTTCGGGCTGTTTCAGTTTCTGATGCCGATTGCGGGCTGGTTCATCGGCAGGGGTGTTATCTCGGTTATCTCGTCGCTCACACCCTGGGTTGCCTTTGGTCTCCTGACCTTTGCCGCTGCGAGGATGATTCAGTCCGGAATTACCGCTCCTTCCAACCAGGACCAAAAAAACGATCCGTCCCGCGGCCTGACCCTTGTTATGCTGAGCCTGGCAACAAGCATTGATGCCCTCGCCATCGGCTTAAGCTTTGCAATGCTTGATGTGGACATCTTGATTCCGAGCCTCATTATTGGAGGCATAACCATTCTCCTCTCACTTCTTGCAATACAGGTCGGGAGCAGGCTTGGAACCGTTCTGGGACAGCGGATGGAACTTGTCGGCGGCATTATCCTTGTCGCTATAGGCATTAAGATAGTGCTGCCGGTTTTTTTGAGTACTGTATTGTAAATAACCAACCAGCAAAAAGAGCACCGAGGAAAACGGTTATTTTTTCTTTGTGCCGGCGATCTTTGTGCCGGCGATCTTTGTCTCGG
>DAOVSZ010000176.1 GCA_030627725.1 Desulfobulbaceae bacterium | reverse complement strand
CGTTTTTGTCCACCTCCCATATCCAGTCCGAGGTTGATTCGACAATGTCGCGGAATTTCTTTTCGCTCTTCTGCAGCGCCTTTGAACTCTGCTCAAGTTTTTGAATCATCTCTTGAAAAGTGACTGTCAGCTCTTCCACTTCCTTGCCGCCACTCGAAATTTCAAGCCGCCCTGTTGTCCCTTCACGGCCATAGTCCCGCATGGAATCGACCAGGCGTCCGAGCGGTCGTGTAATCCTCTGACTGACTATAGCTGAAATGAGGACCGTGATCAAAACCATGCCCAGGGTAAGCAACAGCATCCGATTGCGCAGCGCCTTTGCGTGGGCATACAGACCGCTTTCGTTCAGACCGATGTGGACATGGGCCGTCAAGTCCTTTATCAGGGGCGCCCAGATTTCCATGACCGGTCCTTTTTCCGTGTCCAGATAACGGATGGGACTTTCCGCGTTATTTTTTTGAACATGCAGGCCCGGTGGAAAACTGCCTTCAAAAGAATGAGCAAACAGTTCATTTTTAAAACCGATCACAAAGACATATTCAAGGTCCGGCGTCTCGGCCACCATGGATCGCAGATATTCATGGACCAGGACCGTCTCATTGCCGATGACATCTCTGGTGATCCCCTTTGCAAGGCTCCTGGCGACGGTCACCCCCTTCTCCAGCAGGTCCTTTTTCAAGACATCCAGCATGATGTTGTACACTAAAAGGGAGGATAAAAGACCTAACCCGGCCAGTGATGCCGTAATCAGAAAAATAATTTTCGTTCGGAGTCTCATCGTGCTTTGATCGGCCTCTGCGATTCATTATACAGGTTGAGTTTTGTCGACCAGTAGCGGAGTTTTTCATAATCCTCGTCTTTGGCCGCAATAAAACCGTTGGGCATCTCGGTCCTGTCCCAGTCAACCAGAATACCCGCATGCCTGCCTTTTGGTTCCAGAGCCAGCAGCGCCTTTCTTACTGCATCCAGCACTTCCTGCGGTACCTCCTTATTGGCGGCAAGACAGCTGGAAGGATAATAGTCTGAATCATGGAGAATACGGAGACGGCCGGATGCAGCCATTTCCCTGCCAAGAGTGTCCTGCATGCCGCCGGCATCAAAATTACCGGCAATGACCTCCATGGCGCAGTTACGGTGACCGCCTGTGTAATCAAAATAAGAAAAATCATCCAGGGTCAGTCCGTGTTCCGCTAGAATGATCCTTGGGATGACGTGCCCCTGGGTCGAAGTATAATTACCAAAGGCAAATCGTTTCCCTCGTAAATCTTCAATGCTTTGAATCGGGCTGTCAGGCGCGGTGACGATCACTGCCTGATATTCCGCCTTGCCGAATCTGTTCAGTCCGCGGGCCAGCGGGATGACGTTATATTCTTCACGGGCAGGGATATAAGCCCCTGCGCCAAAGGCTGCAAAATGAACAACTCCCCGTCCCAGATCATCTTCAATCCGACCGGTCTTCTGGGTAAAGCGGAGTTTGAATGCTAGGCCTGTCGCATCTTCTAAGTATTTCAGGAATGAGGCATACTGCCGCGTGTCCTCTTCCAGCGACCTCCGCAGGTCAAAACCGAAGATCCATTCCTTCCCGATCTCCTCTGTTTTCATCGGCTTGACAGCCGATGGGCTCTCTTTTTTCGTCAGATCGACTTTTTTACGTTCCGGTTGCGATTCGCACCCGATAAAAAGAAGCATGGAAACTGCCAAGACCACAATGGTCCATACGGCCCGACCTCGCAGAATGCCGGTGCAGGGCACGGGAGACAGGGCATTTGACCGTACTTGTCTGGCACTTGTCTTTTTCATAGCAGCCTTCCTCCTTCAGCTTATCTACCTTTTTCAAACATTCCTGAACACAACCTTAAACGCTGTCCCGCCTGTCCTGTCCAGTTCAACAGTGCCGCCCAGCTGGCCCTCTGCCAGAATCACCACTAGTTCCATGCCAAGAGATTTTGTGTTTCTAAAGTCCAGATCATCAGGTAGACCGATTCCGTTGTCACTCACTGTTAATACGATCTGATCATCTTCAACCGGTTGAAGCGTTATAGATATTTCTCCTTTCCGGTCATCCGGAAAGGCGTGTTTCAGAGAATTTGAGACAAGCTCATTCATCAGCAGTCCACAGGGGATTGCCGCATTAAGCCCCAACCGGACATCCGCAGCCTCAACCTGGATTGTCACTGCATCGGGATTGATTGCATATGTGCGGATAAGATGAGCGCTGAGCTCTTTGAGATATTCACCAAAACCTATGCCGGCCAGGTCATCGGATCGATACAGTTTGTCATGGATCAGGGCCATGGACTGAATCCGCATCTGGCTCTCCCTGAACATATCGAGGTAGCGGGCATCCTTGATAGTGTCCGCCTGCAGCCTCAAGAGGCTGGTGATGATCTGCATGTTGTTCTTGACCCGGTGGTGGATCTCTTTTAAGAGTGTTACCTTTTCCGCCAGGGCGGCCTTGATCTGTTCTCCGGACTTCTTACGGTCGGTAATGTCAGCAATAACCCCCTGATAATAGATAATTTCACCCTTTTTATTACGTTTGATATGTGTTCTGTCATCGACCCATTTAATTTTCCCGTCACGGGTGACAATTCGGTATGGTTCATGGGCAAAGTCTTCCACTCCCTTCTCGCTGCTGTTCCTTGAGACCTCCTCCACAACCCTGTTCAGGTCACCAGGGTGAATGAGTTGAATATATTGTATCTTTCCTGTTAAAAACTCTTCTGATGTGTAGCCGAAAACATCTTCCACCCTGTCGGAAACGTATTCAACCGGCCAACCCTCGGCGTTTTTCCAGAGAAATGCCACGACGGGACTCATATTGATGACATCGAGAGCCTCCTGCAACTGCAGGTTGCTTCTGGTAAGTTCCGCGGTCCGATCCTCTACCCGCGCTTCAAGTTCATCATGCACCTGTTTCAGGGCTTCCTGGGCCTGCTTTCGTTCTGCTATTTCTTCCTGGAGCCGCCGGTTGGTCTCTTCAATCTGCTCTTTTGTCTCTTTTTCTTTTTTGGCAGCTGTTTCCATCTGCAGGCTGATAAAACGGATCAGCAGCCAGCCAGCCACGGAAACCGTTATCACGACAGCGAAAACGATAGAGAGGATTGCCGTGGTGTTTGTAAGCAGATCCCTGGTGTCTTTTTCAATGTCCTGGAGAGTTTTTGTGGTCTGGGAATCGATGTTGCCGAGGGCGGTGAGAATTTCTTTGTCCGTGGTGTCGAATTGAGAACATGTATTGGAAAACGATTCAAGGCGTGCATGCAATTCCCGGACGATTTCCAGGTATTGGGCAGAGAGGTCCAGCAATGTCCGGACATGAGATCCAATTCTGGGGTCAGCGGAAGTAAGGGTGGCAAGGGTCTGCCTGAGGCCGGCAATGACGGTTACAACCCCCTTTTCGTGTGTATCCCTCTCCTGTCCGGTCATTCCAAGCCGTCCCGGGTCCTTGTTCGTAATGGCGAGTTCTGCAAGGTCATGGGCCTGCATGATCTGCTGTCTGCAAAAAGGTGTGACCGCATATATCTGTTGCAGCGCAATGATGTCCTTGCCCTCCATGGCATATTTCACCATTAATGTTCCGGTCTGCTCCTCAACCGAGTCAAGGTTTTCTGCAAATGCCCTGTTGAGTGCATCCAGACGGATAAGGGAAGTGTTCAGGCCCGCAAAATCCTGCAGGATGCTTTTTGCAATTCTTTGATATTCTTGCAGCAGTTTCTGTCCGTTACGGGAACTGAAAACATTCTTTCCCTGACTCGCTTCCTGCCGGATCTCTTCGAGTTTGTGAAGGATTTCTTGGGTCTCATTGCGCAGCAGGCCGGGTTTCCTGAGAGTTGTTGTCGGCAGTTGAAGCATTGAGTCTTCAATTCCATGTAAGTCGCGGCTCAGACGGGAGTTTATTGCAATGGTTTGTACATTTTCCCTGACATCACGCTCCATAAACGTCTCTATTTTGTAAAAGGAACGGAGGACAACGGCAAAGGAGCCTGCGACCACAAAGAGGGTCACAAGGCTCACGGCAAAGAGCTTTGCCGTTGGAGAATTTTTGAGGTTTTTGAGCTGGATGTCCATATTCTATAACTGATCACGGGGTAAGGCTGCCAAAAAAACGCACCGTTTTCAACACTGTAAGCCATTGCAGGGGCCTCATATCCGCGAAAGAGGCCTGTGAACTATAAGCCCCTGTATGTGAATAGGCCGATGACAAAGGAGATGAGGGCCCTGTGATGGCTTACCATACTCTCAGCGATGCTGTTTTGAAAACACGATTTCTGTGGCGGTAATGACCGATGGGTTCAGTTTGATCCCTAGTTTTTTTGCCGTGGTCATGTTGACCATGCGCCGTCCGTTTTTGTTCCAGGTGATTGGGATATCCTGTATGGAATTGCCCTTGAAGATATCAAGCGCCATCCTGGCGGCGAGATCGCCCTGCTCCTGACCTGTCTTTGCCACGGCGCAGAGAACACCAACTTTTAATTGCCAGCTGGATTGTCCCAGTGTCGGCTTGTTCCAGATGTCCGTAACAAGAAGGGTCGCCTCTTCGGATTCCAGAGGAGTGCCGTTCTGGTCCCTGATCCCCGCCAATGCCAGTAATAACAAGGCGTCTGCCTTCGCTCTCATGTTTATGACCGAGTTCTTAAGATCTGCTACGGTATTCACTTTGACAAATTCGATTATTTCAACTGGATATTCAGGCATTTCATCCCGGATCTGGTCAATAACTGCAAGGGTTGACGGGGTGTCATTATAGATTATGGCTGCCTTTTTTGTCCCCGGCGCGATGAGCTTTAAAAAATTCAGCCCCTCCCGCCAGTGGAATCTCTCAACGACCCCGGTTACATTCGAGGCCGGATAACCGTATTTGGCGGCTTCATGATTTACCCCGCAGAAAATCACAGGCGTCTTCACCTTGTCCTTCAAATAGGGCGCCACGAACATGGACTGGGCATTGTCGTCCGCAGCAATCACCACATCCGGCAGGAATTCCTTGTAGAGCGCAAATGCCTCCTTTGCCTTGGCGTGGCCGCCGGCAAGGTTCTTCTTGGTGTTCATGTAAAAGTATTTGATCCGGGCATCCGAAAGAACGGATTCGATCCCCTGCCTGAGTTCCTGCTGCCAGGCATATTCCGGATGATAGCTCATCACCACCAGGACTTTTTTGTCTTTAAAGTCCTTGGCAGACAGTCCGGCTGGTCCAAGCAGAATGACGATAAGGAGGAGCAGGAGTATTTTTGTAATTTTTTGTAGAGTATGCATGGATTATGTCTCCATTTATTCGTGAGACTTGCGTTTCGTTTTTGAAACGCTTAGTCGAACAATCCCGCTGAAAGCGGAGGGTATAATACCCCGCAGCTTGCTGCGGAATTTTTGGTCCGGTGCTTGCCCCGGGGTTCATACCCGTGATTATATTCTCTTGCGAAAGATGAGCGTTTCCCTATCTGACAAGTTCAGAGCCCCGGAGAACGGAGGGAATCAGTGCGATCCCCAATCTCTTTGCCGTTGTCACATTGATTATCCGCTGGCCGTTTCGGTTCTGGGTGATTGGGACATCCGTAACCGGTGTGCCACCGAGGATTTTTACAGCCAATTCGGCAGCCCCTGTTCCTTTCTCCCTGCTGATCTTTATGACGCCGCAAAGCGCCCCGCTTTCAATCTGCCAGTTGGAATGTCCGAGAGTTGGAATTTTGCTGAATGTTGCAACAAAAGATTGGATCTCATTCCCTTCCAGGGCTTTTCCGTTCTCGTCCAGGATCCCTGTCAGGGTCATCATGAACAATGCGTCAACCTTTTTTCCCATGGAAGCGATCGCACTTTTGAGTTCCTCCATGGTGTTCACGTCAATATAATCGGTTATCGTAATGGAATGATCTGCCGTGTCCGCTTGAAACTGGGCAACATTCAGGCGATTCGAGGGATTGTCTTTATATATGACAGCCATCCTCTCAATTTTCGGGTCTAGGATCTAAGCGACTGTTATTACAAAACGTTTAAAGTAACCGCGTAGGATCCTGTTCACGCTGACGTTCTGATACCCATATTTTGTGGCGTCATCGT
>DAOVSZ010000019.1 GCA_030627725.1 Desulfobulbaceae bacterium | reverse complement strand
CGATCCCCGCTCATTTCTGGAACGATTTCCCGATGGCGCCGTACTCGACGAAGTACAGCGCTGTCCTGAACTTTTTTCCTATCTTCAAACCATGGTCGATGGTGATGGCCGAATGGGCTTGTTTGTCCTCACCGGGTCGCAACAATTCGGGTTGATGTCCAGCATAACCCAGTCCCTGGCCGGCAGGTCGGCTTTTGTGGAACTGCTGCCGTTTTCGCTTCCCGAATTGATTCGGGCTGAAAAATTGCCCCCAGATATCGACAGCATGCTTATCACCGGCTGTTATCCGCCTGTCCACGACCGTGAACTGCGCCCGGCTTCCTGGTTCGGTGCCTATGTTACCGCCTATATTGAAAGAGATGTGAGGCAGATGCTGAAAATTCAGGATCTCGAAACCTTTCAGCGTTTTGTGAGCCTGTGTGCCGGGCGAACCGGACAACTCCTCAATCTCTCCTCTCTTGCAACCGAATGCGGCATTACCCACAACACAGCCAAGGCCTGGATCTCGGTACTCGAGGCAAGCTATCTGATATTTCTGCTCCGTCCACACCACGCCAACTTTAACAAACGGCTGGTGAAGATGCCCAAACTCTATTTTTATGACAGCGGTCTGGTTTCATGGTTGCTGGGGATCCGTACGCCGGAACAAATGGACACCCATCCGCTGAGAGGCAGCATCTTCGAGACCTTTGTCATCGCAGAACTGGTCAAATCGCGGCTCAATCGAGGTGAACCCCGTAATCTGTACTTCTGGCGGGACAGCAACGGTAACGAGGTGGATGTGATAGTTGAGTCTGGCGATAAACTGATACCGTTGGAGATCAAATCGGGCAAAACTGTTAACCGGGATTTTTTTCGCGGGCTGGAAAAATGGCTAAAACTGGCCAGTGACCGGGCGTTTTCTCCTACCCTGATTTACGGCGGCGATGAAACCTATAACCGAGAAGGGATCCAGGTAACCTCCTGGCGGGAATGCGGCACACTTGCGGGAGAATAGGGTCTAAAGATCCCGGGTCAAAGATCCCGGGTCACAAAGATCCCGGGTCAGGCTTGACTTATTGACATTCTGTCGATTTTGAAACACCCATTTGTCAAAACCTGACCCTGAAATTCATAAAGGATTTTTGACCGATTAATCCTGCAAAACCTAACTCGGAAAGGAACAAGAATCAAAGTTTAAATTGTCCGTCGGGTCTCGATGTCTCGTAAGCTCAACCCGCCCTACGTAGCTCTTTTATCTCCATAGAGGCTCAGTGAAATAACGGAATGGATCAACAACCCGTATGCCGTTTTTATCGTAGGGTCTTTTAAGTTTGGCCACTATCTGGGTGACCTTTTTGGGTTTTAGGCGTTGGGCGTAATAGGAAAGATGCTTTGAAGGGGTATCATCACTGTATTTTACCTCCACCAATTCTTCCAGAACACCTTCCTTGATGATGGCAAAGTCCACCTCCCGACCTTCTTTGTCGCGGATATAGCGCAGTTCACAGCGAAAACCATCCCTGTCCTCTAAAAAATGCAGCCGTTTGAGCAATGAGGTTGCCACCAGGTTTTCAAAACGGGCGCCTTCGTCTCCCAGCACGTCGCCGTTGTCGAAAAAATAAACCTTGGGAGGCTTCAGGATAGCCCGGGGAAGGGACTTGGTATAGGGTTTAACCGTAAAAACCAGATACATCCTTTCCAGTACCTCGAGCCAGGTTTTGACCGTTTTTGGTGAGATCTGGATATCTCCAGCCAGATTGGACAAAATAACCATGCCGCCGACCCGGGTACGGAGAAGATCAAGAAACAAGCTGAGGCTCTGGATGTTGCGGATTGATTCAAGATCACGCACATCCTCCCTGATTACACGATCAAACCGTTCACGCCGCCAGCGGCGTGCCTCGCGCTCATCATTATCCAGAAACGGTTCGGGAAAACCGCCCACGGTCATCAGTCTTGTAAAGGCATCTTGCGGCGATATGTCCGCCGGAATTTCGTCAAGGGTAAAGGGGTGCAACCGCCAGTAGTGATACCTGCCGAGCAGAGAATCTCCACCCCGGCGATAGACATCAAGCCGGGCCGACCCCGTAACTAGAAAAGAATGCTCCTCGCCGGTTACATCGTACAGCCCTTTAAGCCAGTTTTTCCAGCGGGGGAATTTATGCAGTTCGTCCAGGACCAGAAGCCGATCTTCAGTGGCCCATTTTTGGGCAAGTATGTCCTGCCGGTCTTCGTCGTAGTCCCAGTTAAGATAACGGCCCCCTTTGTCCTCTTGGACCAGGATGCTTTTCGCCATGGTTGTTTTACCGACCTGGCGCGGACCGCCTACGAAAACCATTTTTTTCTGGAGGTCATCGCGAACGTATGGCTCAATATATCTCATATGTCTATATTACCCTCTACTCCACAACAGTCAAGTCTATTTTGGAGTAGAGGGTAAAGTGGTCATGTATTTGTTGTTTGATGCAAGGCAAGGGGCAGATCTGCTGTTGACTTTCGGCCTATGGGGACGGTCATGATTTCATGCTTTTCCTGTCATCCAAAGTGAACCATCCAGTACCTTCCTGATCAACTTGTTATTCATAAGAGACATCTCTCTCAGTTAAACGCTTTTTGTTCTTTTTTGCTCATAGACCGACAGTGAATTCGGCGGGTTGATTTGTCCAAATGGATCACCACCTGCTCTTCCATGTTAATCAAGACTCTTGACACATCGCCAATGGTAACTTTTGTACCTGGAAAAGCAGTTCCATAAACATAAACACTTTCGTTTCCACTCTGTTCAATTTCAGCACCAAGGGCTTTCTTCTTTTCAGGTAGACTAGTGACTTTCTCCATTATCTTAGGCAACATTTCATAATTTTTCTTCAATAAGGCCGTCTTCTCAGGGGGGAATTTGTCTCCAGACTCTTTCTTTAATTTTTGCAGGTCAATATTGTTTTTCATGATCTCTTCCATTTTAACAGGCCAATATTTTTTTTCCTTCTCAAGCTTCTTCTTTTTTGCTTCAAGTTCAGGTTCAAACCCAACAACCACCTCGGTTACCACTTCAGCTTCCGAGCCAATCTCCCGAACAAATACAGAGCCGCCGACAGTATGTGTACCGCCAACCAATGCCCCTTTACCGGTAAGCATTTTCAAGTTATGACTCACTCTGGTATGTGTCTGAATTAAAGCATCGAAAATTAGCAAATCACCGTTCACTTCAATACGACCTACGTTTTCGATGAAATCAGCATTAACATTACCCCAGCACTTGATGGCCACTCCATCACCAACTACTCCACCTTTAATTTTGAGGTTGCCACCGACGGTAATTTCCGCTGAATTTTGTATTCCTTGGCCAATATAAACATCTTTTTTCCCTTTAACTTTAAAGCCAGGGAGAACAGCGCCGTTAATAACCAGGCTCTCCCCAATAAAAGTTATATTGCCAGTACTTATGTCAACATCGCCATTGATTATATGCTCAACCTCTACCGAGACTTTGCCATCAGCCAGCATATATTTACCTTCTGCTTCTGAAATAACCTTTATCCCATCTTCGGACAATGAAACTCCAGACCCAATCTTAAAGTTAAAATCTTTTCCAGGTTTAGGATTGATTGTTTCATCGGTCACAGTCCTGCCAGGGGTTCCATCAGTTGCCAGAATTTTTTCCAAAAGAAGTTTGCCTTTTGGAACATTAACAACCATGTCTAACTCCCGAAAATCAACCGTGTCCTTCTTTGAGTCTTTGGTTTTAGAAGATTGAGCGCCTATTGATTTGACATATGCCTTAACCTTGGCATTTTCACCATGGACAGCAGGCTCTCCCTTGGCAACAAGCCATGAGCCGTTTCCTTTGGGTGCCGGGTCCTCCAATAGGCCGAAATTAACACCATGAGAACGAACTTCCTCCATAAGCGTTTTAAAATTCGTATCGTCAAGATTTGCGCTATTGTCAGGTTCTTTGCAGGAGACAACAGCCTCAAGTCGGTCTGCAGACACCCTAAGCACGAACTGACCGTTAAGTAGTTCAATCTTGCCTTTACACAGTGAACTTGAACTCACAATCAATCATTCTCCTTTAACAACGAAGCAACTCTAAAAACCCCTGGGGGGGGGACAGTCGATAATAGAAAATAAATTTTTAAAAATCTTACTGAGTTTTCAATTCTCAACCTCCTTGACATATCACTTTTTTTTATTGCATCATTAAAAATTATACCATAAAAGTGGGCCCGGCTGGTTAATTTAACGTGGGACGGGAGGGGGACATCCTGTATTCCCCCTGTCAAAAGGGCAAGGGGTCAAAAGGGCAAGAAGGGAAGGGGTCAGCTCTTCTGTTGACTTTTGAGTAGCTTTTCAACCATATTTCAAGAACCTTCCTCCCGCTAATTCTCCCTCTAATAATATAGCTTTAAGAAAATTCTGCAGACTCGTTGTGCCCTCTATTATCTTTTCAAAACTTGACAAAATGTATTGCATGGATATATACATATTATATGGATAAGATATACAGAAAAATATTACACCAATGTTGCGGCTTTGATTGGGACGAAGGAAATACTGATAAAAGCTGGCTTAAGCATAAGGTAAGTCCCTCAGAGTGTGAACAAATCTTTTTTAACCATCCCCTGGTTATTCAAGACGACATAATACATTCAAAGACAGAGCAAAGGTTTTATGCACTTGGCCAAACAGACTCGAAAAGATTCCTCTTTATTGTCTTTACAGTAAGGAATAATTTTATTCGTGTAATTTCTGCAAGAGATATGAGTCGCAAAGAAAGGAGGGTGTACAGTGATGAGTAAACAACTACCTAGATTTAAAAACGAAGATGAAGAAAGGGAATTTTGGGCTACTCACGATTCAACTGAACTCATTAATTGGAATCAGGCAGAAAGGGTAACATTTTCAAACCTCAAGCCTTCTGTAAAAAAAATATCCCTTCGTCTTCCTGAATCAATGCTGGAAGAGCTTAAGCTTTTGGCTAACAAACGCGATGTCCCGTATCAGTCTCTTATGAAAATCTTTCTGGCGGAACGCATCGAAAAAGAACTTGGTGCACATTTAAGATAACCAGCCCACTTGTGGGAACCCGGGGTCGAGCTTGACATTTTGACATTTGACGGCGGTTGAGATTTTATCTTTCATCGCTTTTTTTCTTTCTTGCCTTTTCGTCCCTGCTATCGACCTTGACATCAGATCTTCGGAAAAACACGCGGCATATTAATTCAGCGCAGGGTTTTGCGTTTGGACTCTTCAATCAGGCGGCAGAAATCTTCACTCTGATCAAGACTGCAGCTTTTCAGGATGGTTCTTTTCAGGAGGATGGGCGTCAGGAGGGTGGTGACAAAGGCCATGAGGACAAGGGCGGAAAACTGCTGCCCGGTCAGGAGCGGTTCTGTAATGACTTTTTCCTGCAGGAGCTCGGCGCTCAATTGGAGCACCACGGTGGCGACAACCAGCTCGACTGCGCCCCTGCCGTTCATGCCAAAGCCGATTACAATGGATTCTTTGGGGCTAAGGCCAATGGCCCGTGCCATGCCGGCACACCCGAAGACTTTGCCTGCAATGGCCACAAGGATGAGGGCCCCTGAGAAAATCCAAAAAGACAGACTCCACTCAACATGGACATGAAAGGCGAGAGAGGCGAAAAAGATTGGGGTCAGAAACCCTGAACTGATGCCAAAAAAACGGTTACTGATGGCATCATATACCTTTTCGTCCATCATTTCCTTTCTGACGAACTGGCCGGCAAGGAAAGCGCCAATCACCAGATGCAATCCGGCAAGCTCTGCCATATAGGCCATGACCAAGGCGGCAATCATTGCAAAAGTAAATCCTTTGCCATGATAGTCATTGAGATTTTTGGTGATGCGGGGCATGACAAAATGGCCGATGACAATAGTAAAACAGAAGAACAGCCCGACCTTGCCGACAATGACAGCCACGGAAGTCACATCAATGCTCCCGCTTTTGGCCAGACCAAGAAGAATCGAAAGGGTGCACAGAGACAAAATATCATCCACTATGGCTGCGCCCATGATAATGTGGCCGATATTGCTTTTGTGAATCTGCAGGGACTGCAGGATGACCGCCTGAACGGCTATGGCCGTAATGGACAACCCCATGCCGACAAAAAGCGACTGGTAGACGGTTCCCCCAAAAGCCTTGGTGATAAAATAGCCCAAGAGAAAAGGGACAAAGAACCCTCCGATGGCAACCATCAGGGAAGGGAAAAAAACCTTGAGAAGGGCTTTGGGGTCCATCTCCATGCCTGCGTAAAACATGGCAAAGAAAATTCCGAGTTCCGCGAGAAATTCAAGGGGAGCGGATGGCTCGACAATACCGAGCAGGGGAGGCCCAAGAACAAGACCGGCCACCAGTTCTCCAAGCATGGGGGGCAGATCGAGTTTGATGAAAATGGTGCCGAATATCCAGGCCATCACCAGGATAAGCAGAATCTGGATGATCAGGGTCTCAGTTATCATGATAGTAGTGAATAAAGCCGATCCGCCCTCCTGTCAATAATGAAATCAGAGTTGCGGAATTCGTGTAAGGGATTTTAGACAAATCGGAAGATCACTGTCATGCCTTTTTGTCTTCTTGCGCGTCCATCCAGAAATGCAAGATTTCCAGATTAAGCCGTCAATAAGTAATCAAAATAACATGCTGATACTACAATGTTTTTAGCTGAAAGTTGTCGGCTGAACGCTTGTGGTCAGAAATTTCATTTCACTGCAGTCATTGACACTTCTTTTGTTGTACCTATAAACTCCTCCGTGTCTAAAACGGAATTCTATTGACATTAGATTTTCTACATATTAAGCATACGCACATATGGGCATTTCTGTAATGTTGATCACAAATTTAAAAAAAGGAGGAGATTATGTTGAAAAAACTGCCATTAGTGTTGTTTGCCATTGCAGCGATTGTCGGGCTTTCTATGCCCTGCTTCGCCGCCAAAATTGCACCGCCAGACATGGCGGGCGACGGATTCAAAAAAGTCAGCGTGGCTGATGCGCAAAAGATGCATAAACAAGGCGCCACAGTGGTCGCCTGCCACAGTCATTCCACCGACTTTATGAAAGGCCACCCCGACGGCACTGTGCATATCACCTGCATGGTCCCCAAGGACCACAAACGCGTGGATCTGTCGCTGAGCAAAGTATTGTTTGACCTCAATGACCTGCCGGCGGACAAAAACACGGCAATCATTATGTACTGCGCCTCAAATACGTGATGGAAGTCCTATCACGCCGCTAGGTTAGCGGCTGCAAACGGCTACCGGAATGTGAATTGGCTGCGGGAAGGGATCAAGGGTTGGAAAAATGCCGGACTCCCGACCGTTGGCAAGGCGGAACTGCTTGAAGATCTTATGAAGGTCAACACGGTCGATTTCAATGCCATGCTGGTCAGCGAAGAAGCGGCGCGGCAGTTGAACAACTGTATTTTTGTCGATTTCCGCGACAAGGCAAAATATGAAAGCGGCCATATCAACGGCGCCAACCATGTTAATCACGGCGACATGTTTTCAAAGTTGATGATGGAAGAGCTCAACAAAAGCAACAGCCTTGTTATCGTTCATGATGCGCCTGTCATGGCCGGCAGCATTGCCATGACCTTAAAGCTCATGGATTACCCGAGCGTTTATATACTGCACCAGTAAAGACGTCTTACAAGTATGCCCAGACAAAACACCCCGGCTGTATGGTCGGGGTGTTTTGGGTTTGCTGCTTGAGTTTCCCGGGATTAAAAATCGGGACAGATTTATTTTTCTCCCCTTCCATAAGCCATTATAACAACGCCCCTCCCCACTCCCCACACCTGTGTGTAAAAAAACATTGTCTTTTGGTACGAAATGTCGTACGCTTTTGTTAGGAGGTCATATTATGAAACCACTTACTGTTTCAGAAGCAAGAGCAAAATTATATGGCTTAGTGGATGAAGTCGCATCCGAACACAAGCCAGTTACAATCAAAGGAAAACGGGCAAGTGCTGTCTTAGTTTCGGAAAATGATTGGGAAGCAATCCAAGAAACCCTATATTTAACATCAGTTCCCGGCATGAGGGAATCAATTATGGAGGGCTTGGCAACTCCTGTCGAAGAATGCTCTGAGGAGTTAGATTGGTGAGTTGGAGAATAATTTTTACAAAAATGGCTCAAAAAGATGCAAAAAAGATAAAACGGGCAGGCTTACAGTCCCGGGTAGAAAACTTACTATCCGTCATTCAAGAAAATCCCTTTCAGAATCCACCTTCATACGAGAAACTTATTGGAGATCTAAGCGGTGCATATTCCCGGAGGATCAATATCCAACACAGGTTGGTTTATCAAGTGCTTACGGATGAAAAGATTGTAAAGATTATTCGAATGTGGACACACTATGAGTAATCTTTTGAAATTATAAAATCACGGGTCAAAAGGGGACATCCTGGGAAAAATTTGGGGGTAGCTCAGGCTTGACAAAGGGCAAATGGGGACTAAATTGTTACTTGCGTTGTCGTATAATTCCGCCGAGGCTGGACTGCTATTTCGAACTACTTTAAAGTAGTTTTTTCATTATTTCGCACACTATTTTACGGATTTTCGGAAATTCCCCCTGCACCAAGGAGAGCCAGTCTCCTTTGACACTCCGTAACCTGTTAGAATCAAAGACGAACCTTCTAAAATAGATTCTATTTCTGTGGCTGGCGTGATGATTGCATAATTCTGGGAGCTTGACAGGCAAGAGTGGGCAGGGTATTTTTTGAGGAGCGGTCTAGTGTGACTGCGACTTTTTCGCGACCCGCGGAAAAGCAAACTCTTCCCATCTATCATCTCATCTAACCCGCATTTCTCACAGATAAGCGAAGACTTCGAGCGACCTACTACGATGCCGGTATATTGCGTCAACTGCGTTCGGAGCCTTGCAGGCTCAGGAAGACCAGCAAACACCCTGACTGATAAAAATATTATTACGGGAGCAGAATGGACGCATTTACCTCAGAAAAACTTCTACAAAAAATAAAAGATCTTGAGCGCGAAAATGAATTGCTCAGAAATTCCAACACAGAAATAAAAGAAAGAGAAGATTCTCTGCTTGCTGTTCTGAACAATACCCCTGCCCCAATCTATCTTAAAAGCGCTGATTACAAATATATACTTATTAACAAACAGTTCCAGTTGCTGTCACAGATGCCCCAGGAAGATATCAAGGGAAAAAATGATTACGATGTTTTCCCAAAGCCCATGGCAGATCTCTTCCGTGCTCAGGATGAAGAGGTCAATCAAAAGAACATCGCGCTTGAATTTGAAGAAACCGTTCCCCTTCTTGGCAAAAATTACACATTTATCACTTCCAAATTTCCAGTACACGACCAGGAAGGTAATATTGTTGCAATTGGAGGATTCTGTACCGATATTACAGAGCGCGTTGCCGTTCAAAATTCATTACAGGAGCTTGAAGCCCAGCTGCAGCATCTAAAAAAGCTGGAATCCATAGGTCTTTTAGCAGGAGGAATTGCCCACGACTTCAATAACCTGCTCACTGCCATTCTTGGCAATATCAACCTTGCTCTGGTCTTTACAAATGAAAATGACAAAACATATCGCCTCCTGACAGAAGCGGAACACGCATCCTTACGCGCCCAGAACCTTACCCAGCAACTGCTTACATTTTCAAAAGGCGGACAGCCAATAAAAGAGGTAGCTTCAATTCTTGAAGTTGTACAAGATTCTGCCGATTTTGTTTTGCGGGGCAGCAACGTACGTTGTGAGTATAATTTTCAGGACGACCTGAATCTCATTGAAATCGACACTGGACAAATTGGACAGGTTATCCAGAATATTGTTATCAATGCGAACCAGTCTATGCCTAAAGGAGGCGTAATAAAAATAACATGTAAGAAATTCATAAAGAATCAGTTCCATGCTCTTCCCTTACCAGGCGGAAAATATATCAAACTGACTCTCGCAGACCATGGAACAGGAATCCACTCTGACCACCTGGGCAATATCTTTGATCCCTATTTTACAACAAAGCAGGAAGGCAATGGCCTGGGGCTTGCGATTTCTCACTCCATCATCAACAAACATAATGGACATATCGCTGTTGATTCACATTTGGGCAGCGGCACCACTTTTCACATTTATCTGCCTGCCAAAGATGTTGAACATCTTCAGCCACAGGCTTTACATGAAAATATACAGATCCAGGGAAATGCCAGAGTCCTTGTCATGGATGATGAAGAGATGGTCCGAACTGTTGCCAAAAGTATACTTTCATATGCAGGGTATGAAGTTTATTTTGCCAAAGACGGGCAGGAAGCGATTTCTACCTACCAAAAGACTTCAGAAGCCAGGAAACCCATCGATATTACAGTAATGGATTTGACAGTTCCAGGAGGCATGGGAGGAGAAGAGGCTGTTAAAGAAATTCTCAAGATTAATCCACAGGCAAAAGTCATTGTAACCAGCGGCTACTTCAATGACCCCATAATGTCAAACTTCCGGGACCATGGCTTCTGTGCGGCTATTGCCAAGCCATTCCAATTCAATGCACTGATTGGCACAATCAACAAAATCCTTTGTTAATGATTACAGTCAGGACTTGCAGAAGCCCGGAGTTAGGGGGGCAGGCGTGACATTTACACTTTCTTGTGGAGGGGGGGCATTGACTATCTTGACAAATGTCCCTTTGCGATCATCAAGAAATTGCTCGGGTGGTTGGCGAGAAGAGAGAGAAGATGATAGCAGCGGACCTGACTCTTGCAGTCCCTTTGTCAGTCGAAGATGTTAAACAGGCCTTTTTTCTTTGTTTGCTCAGGATAAAGCTTCAGCACAACACCTTTGTCGATTTTGTTATGCAGGAGAATCCTGCGAAGTTCCTCAACCGGCTTGTCTTGATGTGCCTCAATTATTTTATTCGCCTTTTCCTTTTGTTTTGTCTCCCATTCATCCCGGACATCCTCGAAAAGCATTTGGACTTCATCCGTAAGAAATTTCAGCTTGCGGCTGTCTGTCGACATTTCCGACAGCTGTTCATCGGACACCTTTTTCTTGGGCATGGGAGAGTCGTCCTGCCTGCGTGATTGGGCCGCCTTGTCCGCTTGTGCTGAGAGCCTCATCAATTCACTGGTCTCTCTTTCGAAGTTCCTGAACTTGGCCTTGCCGCTTCCTAGAAAGGTATGGGCCTCCGGGATATCTCCCAGTTTCATGTGGATCCTGGAGAGAATCATCAGCAGGTTGATTTCATCATACACTGTCTCGACAGCGTAAGATCCTTCAAGGGTGGTCTGATAGTATTGTGCTGCCATTTTCAGGGCCGTTTTCTCGTTTGCCGGGATCAGCGGCCAGTCTTTCTTCAGGGAGCGGATGAGTTTGATGATCCGGCCCGCCTGTTCTTTTTTTTTGGTGTCGAGTTCATAGATGTCACGATAGAGCCAGGCAAGGCGAAGGCAGTACCGTCCAATATTCATGGCATCCTTTTTGGCAATTTCATCAAACAGTTGAAACTGGAAAATCGCCAGGAGGTGCAGCTTGACAGCCTGATATAAATCAAGGGACAGGACGTTAATGCCGCTGCTCAGCTTGGTGACGATTTTTTTCACCTGCCGGTTCTGGGTGTACAGGGCTGTGAAGCGCTTGGAGAATTTTGCGGCCGAGAGAGAGCATTGATTGGAGGGGGCTTCAAAGGTTTCGCTGTCAGCAGTGAAATGACAGTGGCTGCAATGGAGCATATAATACAACCGTGGATGATGTTCTGAATAACCCTCTTTAAGCCATTTGACAGTGCGAGGCCGCAGATCGACGTCCTTGTCCCGTTCTGAATAGATGCTGGGTTTTATATGATGCCAGGGAACTTCTGATTTACATATGGGGCATTCTGTTGAACTTGTCAGGAAGGGATTCACCTTCGGCGGCAGGGCTTTTTCTTCGATAATGTCATCCGGGCCTGTTGCGGTCATTTTGATTTAAGTTTTCCTGCGGTAAGGGTTTGATGCAGCACCTTTCTTATTGTAACCAATAAATTGTCAATCGCGAACGATTTTTCAACATAGCCGACAATTCCCATGGCCCTTGCTTTTTTCTTATTAACCAATTCGCTGTATCCTGTGAGCGGGGGGCATGATTTTATGCTTTTCTCCCGGGTGTCTCCTCCAGCAGATGTTTATGAACGGACACCCGTTGTTGAATTCGATGAATTGTTTTTAAGGTGAGAAAGACTCAGATTGATTGTTTGAACAATCAGGATCTTTTGTGGTATCAATAAAAATGAAGACAATTAGCAGGCCAAATAAAGCTTGATATGCCTAGGATGCGCCTTAAGTTGACGAATTCAACAGCGCCCCGGGTGTCTACAAGAGGAACCCAAGGGTGAAATTCTGGGGGTACCTCACCCTGACCCCTTTTATCACACAAGATCAATTTTAACGTAAGGAGAATGTAATGAAAAAGTTTTTTATCTGGGCCTGGTTTGCTCTGGCTTTCACCGCACTCACGATTCCGGGCCTGACAGGGTCGGCTTCCGCCCAGTCTACCTTGAATGCGCAGCAGAAAATCCAAGTTGTAAATCTTGCAGCAAACGCTGCTGCCCAGCAGGTCAATGAGAAGAAAGACTTTCCTCTTGCCAGACTGCTCCTCTTAAGCGCCATAGAGCCGGCGTTTCGTATTATCCCGGCTGCAGCGAGCAACCCGCAGGTTGGCGCAACGATCAACCAGTTTGCCGGCGCCTCACTCGTGGCCTGGCCGGACGCACCCAAACAGCCGGACCCTCAGGCAATGAATGCCTTCTTCAAGACCTTTGAGACCAACAAGGCCGAGGTTGCCAAGCTGGCCGCGGAATTCAACATTTTCAATATTCCAAACGGCAAGGAAGCGTACAGACGCAAGGTCGCCAACATAAAGGCACGGGGTGATGAGGTTTCAAAATACATGAGCGACATGGTGAAAGACTCGCCGCCTGCCGCCCATTTTCTGATGAGCCCGCCCCACCTGCAGATGGGAATGACTATATTCAATCAGCTCTTCAATATCGTTTTCGGCCAGATCTTTGTTGGAGAACACGTCAAGAAGATCGTTCCGGAGCTTATCCAGGAAGCAGACACCCACATTAAAACCGCAAAAGCAAGCAAGAAAGTCAGCGAGATCGGGCTTCAACTGGCCGATGCCCGGAAAGCAGTAGCCCTGCTCAAGATCATGGATGGGAAAAACGCTGAAATCAGCAGTATCGAGGAAGGAATCAACGCAGGCCAGGAACACCTGAACAAGGTTTATGACGCCCAGGTTGCAGAGAATCGAGTCCCGGCTGATGTATGGAAGGGCAGCGACGCCGACCGCAAGCGGATTTTAGATGAGGCAAAGGCCCAGTACGCAAAACTCAGTCCTGAAGACGAAATCATCAAGATCCACATCACGAGCGAGGCCTTTGGTGAAGGATGGGAAGCATGGTGGGACCGCGACGATGTCTGGCGTGCGGCCTATGCCGGATATGTCAAGACCGCAGCTGTTGTAAAACATAAGTCCGGAAGCTATCGTGTGGTCGGCCAAAGCTTCCGACGAACCTTAAGCGGCAACGACTGGACGTCTCTGAGAAACTGGAAATTCCTCTATAATTTTAAAATCCTTCCGGAAAATATGTAATCAAATCGAGTACGGTGAGGTGAGGCAATTATGCTCACCTCATCCCTCTCGCGAGAAAGAGCGACATGAGTACGAAAACAACTTAAAAAATCAAATCATTGACCCGTATTTTCTCGATTTTCTTGACCTGAAAGATCGTTATCTGGAAAAAGACCTGAAAGACTTTGGAACGTAAACTCCACGATGTTTCTCTCCTGTTTGCTTAAGGCTGACTGCCAGGAAAAAGCGTGTGTGTTGTAAGCAGTTCAATTAAAACCGCATGCTGAGATTTTAGGGGTCATCTTGCGTTGACAAAGGGCTATGGCTGTAATATTGTGTCTTCTTGCCCGGGATCGCCATATAATGAGGTTTTAATTGAGCGGAGATATCAATGGAACAGACGATTATCGAATGTCTTCAGGAGTCGATATCGGCCAAGAACGATCTTGTCGATGGACAGATGGACCATATTGTCCGGCTGACGAAATGGATTGTCGCTGCCTTGAAAAATGACCGCAAACTGCTGATCTTTGGAAATGGCGGCAGTGCGGCGGATGCCCAGCATATGGCTGCCGAGTTCGTGAACAGGTTCCTGATAGATCGTCCGCCTCTGCCTGCAATCGCGCTCACAACAGACTCTTCTATCTTGACGAGTGTCGGCAATGATTTTTCCTTTGATGACATCTTTGTCAAACAGCTTCAGGCATTGGGGAAAAAAGGCGATGTTGCCCTTGGGATATCAACGAGCGGCAATTCCAAAAATGTTATCAAGGCGATAGAAGAGGCGACCAGGATGGGGTTGACAACAGTAGTGCTCACCGGGGGCTCAGGCGGACAACTCCTGGATATGGCCGATTTGACTCTGCGCGTGCCGAGTGAGTCGACCCCTGCCATACAAGAGGCGCATATCTTTGTTGAGCACCTGGTCTGCAGGTTGGTGGATGAGGAACTTTTCGGTACAGTGGCCGCCGATTGATCTGCACTATCTCTCAGAGAGTGCATAAAGACAGAGACACAGAGTTTTCTTTTCATGAAAGAGTATAAACCTCTCGATTTTACAGGATTACAGACCTATTCGATCCATGACCGGTTCAGCAAGGTCACGGTTGCAAATTTTGCCAGGCCGCTGCCGGCCGGGGCAACAATAGCTGAATTTTTTGAGTCTCTTCCTGATCAGCTTGCGGGCCGGGATTTTCCTGAGTTTGTCGACCGGCTTGCCGCCTGCAGAAAGGCGGAGCGGCCCCTGATCATGGGCATGGGCGCCCATGTGATCAAGGTTGGCCTGAATCCGCTCATTATCGACCTTATGGAGCGGTCAATCATCACCGGTCTGGCCCTCAACGGCGCTTGTGTCATCCATGATACAGAGATCGCCATTGCCGGAAGGACATCCGAGGATGTGGAACAGGTCCTTGGCAAGGGCGCGTTTGGCGCGGCAAAAGAAACCGGCGAGATTATCAATGCCGCGATCCGCGAGGGTGCGAACACGGACAAAGGGATGGGTGAGGCGATTGGCTCATATCTTCGTGAAAAAGAATACCCTCACAACGATATGAGCCTTCTGGCAACTGCATCCAGGCTCGGTGTGCCGGTCACGGTCCATGCCGCTATCGGCACGGACATCATTCATATCCATCCGTCTGCCTGCGGCGCTTCGATCGGCAAGACAAGCTACCACGACTTCAAACTCTTCTGCAGTATGATCGCAGACCTTGAGGGTGGGGCGTATCTCAATGTCGGGTCTGCGGTCCTTCTGCCGGAGGTTTTTTTAAAGGCCCTGACCGTTGTCCGGAACCTCGGCCATACGGTCAACTGTTTTACCACGGCGAATTTTGATTTCATCAAACAGTACCGGCCGATGACAAATGTGGTAAACAGACCGACGGCCGGCGGCGGCAAGGGGTATAATTTCACAGGGCATCATGAGCTGATGATTCCCCTCTTGGCCCTGGCCCTGAAAGAAAAGATCAAGACTTGAGGCACAAAGGTATAGAGGGGCACTTTGCCGTCAACCGTAAACTGTCAACCGTAAACCGTCTTCATGCCGTTATACGATTTTATCTGCCGTGATTGCGGCAAGGAATGTGAGCTGTTGATAATGGGCAGTGATACGCCTGCCTGTCCTCATTGCGCGAGTGAGAATCTTTCTAAACAGATGTCGACCTTTGCCTTTCGGTCAGGGAGTTCCAAGAGCGGCGGCGAGCAGTCTTCAGGAGGATCCGCAAGCAAATGTTCCGGTTGCGCAGGTGGCACCTGCGCGACATGTCATTGATTCGGGAGACAGGAGACAGGGGTCAGGGATCGGGGATCAGGGGTCAGGGATCGGGGATCAGGGATCGGGGGTCAGGGATCAGAAGCAACAGAGGCACAACGGTTGAAGGCGGAAGAAAGACCGAACCTTTGAACCTTGAGCCCGGAACCTGTTGTTACAATAATTTCGTGTGTTTTCGAAGTTTCGCGTACTCGCTTATCTGTGGATTTCGTGGCCATTCATAATTCTTAAAGGATTTTTTCATGCAGAAACATATACGGATCGG
>DAOVSZ010000312.1 GCA_030627725.1 Desulfobulbaceae bacterium | reverse complement strand
GAAGAACAGGATTGCCTTCTGGATAAATGCCTACAATATTGGCGCAATAAAAATAATCATTGATCATTATCCTGTTGACAGTATCCGAAGCAGGGATATACAATTTTTTAAAAACCCGTGGGGAAAACCTGTTCTTGAAATCGGTGGCAGAAAATATTCACTTGGCGAGATCGAACATGATATTCTTTTGGGAGAGCTTAAGGAGCCCCTGGCCCATTTTGCCATTGTCTGCGCCTCCTTAAGCTGCCCGGAACTGAGTCGCAAGGCGTACAGCGGCGATACCCTGACGGAACATCTTGATAAACAGGCCGTAAACTTTCTTCGCGACACAAAAAAGGGAATCCGTATCGACAGGGAGGAGAAAAAAATCTTCTTCTCGAAGATCTTCAAATTCGACAAAAAAACTTTTCCAGACGGCGCGGCGAGTGCCATAAGCCTGATTTCACCGCACCTGAAGGAAGAAGATCGACAGTATCTTGCAAACGAAAAATACAAGATCCGCTATCTGGGCTATAACTGGGCGTTAAACACCTTAAGCCAAGCAAAATAACTTAGATTTTCCTGGCGGCGCCACGGCCATACCGAAAGGAGGCTGTGTTTTAACTCGTTTCTTCTGATCCTGGCAGAGGAAACACCTTTATAAAAAAAATTCAATCAAGGAGGCAAACGATGACAACCAAGGAGCTGAAGAAATTCCTTGCCGGTCTCGGCATTGTCAGTCTGATTGCAGGTGCAGGAGTGGTAACAACTGCCTGTAATTCATCTGCCTGAACCGGTGAAAAAACCGGTGCAGGTAGCACCGACCAATCAGCAGGCAGCAGCTGAAGCGCAACAAAAACTGACGCAGGTAGCGTCAAACCAGCACCGAGCAGCTGAAGCGGCAACTGATCGAGTGCAGTTTGCACTCACATCGGCTAAGGCAGGAACATTCCCTTGATTGCAAGCCAACACCCTCGGGGAATATTCTTCTAGAAGGTAAAAAATGAAACCTGATATCCCGACACCCTGTTCAGAAAGGTATATTCTCCGTGCAGACATGATATCTTCGTTTCTGACCCAGGATAAAGAGAGAAGTATATCATGCCCGCATCTCCGATAAACATGCTGCAGACTATTTTTCCTGTTTGTCGGTCGATTCTACCGGAGGATCTCTGGAGTGAGGTGTCGGGTGCAGGAGTTGACACCTCTTCCCCGGAATCATTTCCTGAAAGACTTATTCATTTCGCTGACAAAACCGATCTTCCCGGCTATCTTCCGGACTTGGCCCGGCTGGAGTGGAACATATTTGCGCTTTCTCCGAACCAAACCGAACTTCCGACAGAGGTGAACCGGCTCTCTGTCAACCCAGCCCTGACGCTCCTTCACCTCTCCTGGCAGCATCTCACTTCCTTCGTTTCGACCGCATCAAAGAACCAACCGATAGCTGAACCCGGTGAAGAACTCATCCTGGTCTGGCAGTCGCCGCATACCCGTAAAGTTGCATGGAAAGTCGCCGGAGACGCTGACCTGCTGGCGCTTAAAATAATAATCGAGGACATCGATCCACGATCTGCGGCAACAACTGCTGACGCCCCTGTCAGCATTATCCATGCAAGCATTCAAAAGGCGGCACAGGAAGGAATCCTTGTCCGTCCTGCCTCCCGGATCCGGCGCGACCCTGATTTTGCCCCACAGGCAGTGCCCGAAACCAGGGACTATCTTTCCACTTCGGCCTTTACCTTGCAGTGGCACCTGACGCAGGCATGCGATCTGCACTGCAAACACTGTTATGACAGAAGCAACCGCACATCACTGCCGCTTGATCAGGCAATCGGAATTCTGGACGATCTTTCTGATTTCTGTGATAAAAAAAATTTTGACGGCCAGGTGACCTTTACCGGCGGCAACCCTCTTCTCTACCCGCGCTTTACAGAGTTGTATCAGGCAGCGGCAGACAGAGGATTCATGATCGCCATCCTCGGGAACCCGACCTCACAGGAAACGATTGAAGAACTGATTGCCATCCAGAAACCGGAATTCTATCAGGTGAGCCTGGAGGGACTGGCCGCTCACAACAACGACATCCGCGGCACAGGGCATTTTGACCGGGTGATCGAGTTTCTTTCTCTTTTGAAAAAAATGAAGATCTACAGCATGGTCATGCTGACCCTGACGGCAGAAAACCAGGACCAGGTTCTCCCATTGGCGGAATTTTTGAAAGACAAGACTGATCTTTTTACCTTCAACCGGCTGTCCATGGTAGGCGAAGGCGCTAACCTTTCCGGTGCGCTTGTAGAGAAATTTTCTTCCTTTCTCAGAGACTATCGAACACAAGCTGAAACAAATCCTGCAATGAGCACAAAAGACAGCCTGTTCAACATCATAAACCATCAGGAGAAGAGTTCCCTTGTCGGCGGATGCGCCGGTTTCGGCTGCGGGGCGGCCTTTAACTTTCTTCCCCTGCTCTCTGACGGCGAGATGCACGCCTGCCGGAAATTCCCCTCACCGATCGGTACTATCAATGAAATGAATATAGGCGAACTCTATGAGACTGAAGCAGCTCGCCGCTACAGGAAGGGAACATCCGCCTGCACGTCGTGCGAGATTCGTCCGGTATGCGGAGGCTGTCTGGCGGTTGCCCACAGCCATGGGCTTGATATCTTTAGCGAGAGGGATCCCTACTGTTTTATGGATATGAATTGATGTAATTGATTACAGTGCGGGGGAAGAGCGTCTTTGGTCATTTCACTCCGTGATCAGTTACGAATT
Source organism: Desulfobulbaceae bacterium (assembly GCA_030627725.1). Classification (GTDB taxonomy): domain Bacteria; phylum Desulfobacterota; class Desulfobulbia; order Desulfobulbales; family DAOVSZ01; genus DAOVSZ01. The sequence continues at coordinate 399 of DAOVSZ010000312.1, read as the reverse complement.
GATAAATAATTTCAGGTACTTTCGGTATCCTTCCTTCTCCATCTCTTCAACTGGAACAAATCGCAGCGCTGCCGAGTTGATGCAGTAACGAAGGCCGGTTGGCAACGGTCCATCGTCAAAGACATGCCCAAGGTGGGAATCCGCCTGTCTGCTTCGCACCTCTGTCCGGACCGAAAACAGTTTCCTGTCCTTCTTTTCGATGATATTCTCCGGGGCGAGCGGCTTTGAAAAACTCGGCCAGCCCGTACCGGAATTAAATTTGTCAATCGAACTGAACAGGGGTTCGCCTGAAACAACATCCACATAGATACCATGTTGTTTATTGTCCCAGTAAGCATTATCAAATGGCTTTTCAGTGCCTTCCTCCTGTGTAACATGATATTGCATCGGCGTAAGTCG
>DAOVSZ010000081.1 GCA_030627725.1 Desulfobulbaceae bacterium | reverse complement strand
TATTATTTCAAAAGATAAAACAGCAAACAATCAGTTTATAGATGGCAAAATTGATGCGCTGAATGGAAGCATTGCCAACCAGCCCTTTTTGTTTCAGGGAAAAAATATACCTGTCAAAACAATTCGTCCTATCAGTTATGGGATAGATTTTTATGGAGATAGTCTCTTCACTTCAGAAACAGAGTTGAAGAAGCATCCCCACAGAGTTGAAGCCTTCCGAAAGGCAACCTTACGAGGATGGGAGTATGCAATGGAGCATAGCAGCGAAATTATTGATCTGATTATCGCTGAATATAACCCCCTTAAAACCCGTGCTCATTTGCAGTTTGAAGCCAAAACAATAGATAAACTTATACTTCTCGAGCTTGTTGATATAGGTCACGTCAACCCTCACAGGATTGAACGTATTGCGCAAGTCTATGCTGAGCGTAACGTTATTCCCCGAGATTTTTCCCTTAAAGGTTTTATCTATGATCCCTCGCCGGGTTTTGACAGAAGATTAATCAGACAATTGATAACCGGATTTTTTGTTATTGTCGTTATGGTTTTCTTATGTGTGGGATTCCTTGTTTTTTTTAATGCACGACTTAAAAAAAGGGTTCTACAGCGAACGGCGGAACTATCTAAGGCAAATCAAAATCTTTTAGAAGAAGTTTCAAAAAGAAAAAATAAAGAGGAACTGCTGAAATTAAATGCAAATATTTTGAATAAGTCTCAAGAAATTGCTCATCTTGGAAGTTGGCATTTAGATATAAAAAAGAACATCCTGACATGGTCAGATGAAACGTACCGCATTTTCGGCCTCATTCCACAGGAGGTTGAAGCAACCTATGAAGCGTTCTTAACTGCAATTCATCCCGACGATAGAGAGATGGTTGATAAAACGTATAACAATGCCATAGAAAACAAATTGCCTTACAAGTGCATTCACCGAATTATTAGGCATGATGGCGAGGTGAGAACCGTTCTTGAAAAATCTGAAGCTGTTGTTGACGAAAAAGGTGAAACAATTCACTCCTTTGGTTTTACTCAAGATATAACAGAACAGGTGATCACTTCAGAAAATTTGCGTAAAAGTAAAGAGGAATGGGAAAAAACTTTTGATGCCATGAGTGACATTGTCACCATTCAGGAAACTGACTTGAGCATAATAAAAGTCAATCAAGCAGCATGTGCCGCTCTTGGCCTTTCCAGTGATGAGATTCTCGGCCAGCATTGCCATGAGCTCTTTCATGGCTCAAAAGAGCCCTGTCAGCATTGTCCTCTTCTGAAGACAAGGGAGACCTTTGAACCATGCGTTATGGAAATGCACCACGAAAAATTGGGAAAAACTTTTTTGGTGTCGGCCTCTCCGGTATTTGACGAACAGGGTGAACTAGAATATCTCGCCCATGTGGCCAAAGACATTACCGAACAGAAACGACTTGAGGAAGAGCTTTTCCAGGCCCACAAGATGGAGGCTATCGGCACCCTGGCCGGCGGTATTGCCCATGACTTCAATAACATCCTCTCGGCCATCATTGGTTTCTCTAAACTTGCCCAACACAATATCCCGCAGAACAACCCCGCAGAAAAAGATCTCGATCTCGTCATAAAGTCATGCAGGCGGGCAGCAGATCTTGTCCAGCAGATTCTCACCTTCAGCCGTAAGTCAGAGCATCATCTGCAATCTCTTAATCCACATTTGATGGTTAAAGAGTCCTTAAGAATGATGAACTCTTCATTGCCAAGCACTATCATTATAGAGGAAGATATTGATAAGGATTGCGGCAAAGTCTTGGCTGACCCCACCAATATCCATCAGATCATAATGAACCTCTGCACTAACGCCCTCCATGCCATGGAAGATGAAAAGGGAACATTAACCGTAAGGTTATATCGCCGGGAGATAGCTGCTGAAGAGATCGCCTATGAATCCGGGGTGTCTGCCGGACCGTTTGTTGTCCTCTCAGTCAGTGACACCGGCCACGGCATGGATGAAGTCACCAAGGAACGTATTTTTGAGCCCTATTTTACCACCAAAAAGGCGGGTAAGGGCACAGGCATGGGCCTGGCGGTTCTCCATGGGATCATTCAGGATTATAAAGGGTTTATCAGGGTTGACAGCACACCGGGTGAAGGGAGTACTTTTTCTGTCCATATCCCGGCATTGCAAGAGGAAGCCGCCCCCCTTAAAGACTCTGTTCCCAAAGAATCAGAACAGGCCTCCCCCCTGCCCACAGGAAATGAACGGATTTTAGTTGTAGTTCATGAACTTCTGCTTGTTCAGATACATAAAAAGCAACTGGAAGGATGTGGTTATACCGTAACAATCACCACAGAGAGCAGGGATGCCCTGGAGAAGATCCGTGCTCAACCAGAGCAGTTTGATGTGCTTATCACTGATCAGACCATGCCGAGACTGAGCGGTGTGGCTCTGGCGAAGGCGGTTATGGAAATCAGACCTGATATGCCGATTATCCTCTGCACGGGATATAGCGATGTTGTTTCCAAGGAAGAGGCCTTGTCTATGGGTATTAAAAGATATGTCTCCAAACCAATTTATGGAGATGAGCTTTTGCTGGCAGTCAGGGACGTTCTGGATGAACGTATTGAGGAAAAAGGGGGTCGGACCAAGCCAACTGGCTGATTTGACAGCATAAAGGTCAAAAAACGAGAGCATTCCCGGCCTTTTTGAAGCTAAGAAACGTTTTGGAGTATCTGTTTTAAATTATGTCGTTACCACCAATCATATTCATCTTCTTGTCGTAGACGCCCGGAAGGATGTAATCCCAAAGAGTATTCAGTTGGTAGCCGGTAGAGTAGGTTAACTTGGTCCGACCCCGTTTGGGATTTGGGGCGCGACCATTATTACCGTTTATCCAAGACTTCCCGTACCATGACGGCAAGATCTCTTCTGCTGACTGGTTTCATCGCATACCTCTTGATTCCTATCTTTTTGGCCTTCTCTTCTGAAATCATGGCGCTGTAACCTGTACAGAGGATAATGGGGATGTCCGGCCTGATCTGCAGAATTTCCTTTGCCAGCTCTGCGCCCGTTAGGTGGGGCATGGTCTGATCGGTAATAATAAGATCAAAGCTGTCAGGAGAAGTCCGGAACACTTCAAGCGTCTTCTCGCTGCTTGTCTCTGCTGTTACTTCATAACCAAGACTTTTCAGCATATTCGTAAGCAGCTCAATTATGCCTTCTTCGTCATCAACAGCCAGGATTCGCTCATTACCTCTGGGGAGAGGTTCACGCTGTTTTTTCTCAATCTCCACAATTTTTTCTTCCATGGCAGGGAAATAAACATTGAATGTGGTCCCCTTGCCCGGCTCACTCTCAACTTTTATAAATCCTCCGCAACCCTGGACGATGCCATGAACCAGAGCCAATCCCATGCCGCTTCCTTTGCCGACTTCCTTGGTGGTAAAATAGGGTTCGAACATCCGTTGAACTGTCGCCTTGTCCATCCCATGACCCGTGTCCCTTATCATGAGCTCAACAAACGACCCTTCGGCTACATCGTCACCACTTATGACGTCATGTTCCTTCGTGAGCTCCACCCGGGCCAATTTAACCGTTAGCACCCCCTTTTCGTCTTCCATGGCATGGAGGGCATTGGTGCAGAGATTCACCAGGACTTGGTGGATATTAGTCGGGTTGGCCAGGATAGTGCCACATTCAGAATCAATTTCTTCTTGTATCTCAATCGTTGTCGGCAGAGAGGCACGCAAGAGTTTCAACGTCTCTTTAATGATGAGGGATGACTGCAGCGGCTGCTGTGTTTCCTGACCCTTTCTGCTGAAGGTGAGGATCTGTTTGACCAGTTCCTTGGCCCGGTTCCCGGCTTTGAGCACTTGGTCTATGTCGTGTCTGGAAGGACTTGACTCAGGAAGATCAGCCCTGACTATTTCCGCATAGCCCAGAATGGCGGTAAGAATATTATTGAAATCATGGGCAATGCCGCCGGCCAGGGTGCCGATGGCCTCCATCTTATGGGCCTGGAAAAGCTCCTCTTCCATTTTTTTCTGCTCGGTAATATCTTTTGCAACATGGACGAGATATTCCAGGTTATTGTCATTATCAAAAATAGGCGCAGAGGAAACATGAAAAAATTTTCCTAAACCAACGTGATGTATGATTTCTGAATGTTCATTAATATCCTGAACAGTTTTGCGCACAGGACATCCGGGACACGGTTCCGGCACACCCAGGAACACTTCATGACAAAATTTACCGACCAGGTCCTCGACGTCTACCTCAAAGAACTGACCGGCGGCCTGGTTCGCCCGGACGATCCGCATATCTTTGTCCTGGATAGTGATAATATCGCCAATGGCATTAAAAGATTTCTTCCATTCCTCTTTACTCTTTAATAGAGCTTCTTCCCTTGCCTCAACCTGTTCCGACATCTCATTAAACGCCCGGGCAAGTTTGCCTATCTCATCCTGACTCGAATCCCCTTGCATAAAACGTTTATATTTGCCATGGCCTATTTCCTTTGTTGCTTCTGTAAATAAACGAAGAGGCCTGATAATCCGGTTGCTCATCACAAAGAAAACCAGCATTGCGGCAATGATGCAGGCGCTGCCGACAAAAATAAGTTGCCATGAAAGTATCCTGGCCTTGGCAACGATTTCATCCCTTGGCAGGCCGACTTTCACCCACCAGGTGTCTGCATACCGGCTTGGGACAGGTGTAAAGAATTGGATCCTGTCTTTACTTGGACTCCAGAATTCTTTGTTTTCGCCCGATTGCGTGCCATATTTTTCGACAAGGCCCTTCAGCTCGGCGCTTTTTATTGTTTTTTCAGGGGCGTTTCCTGTTGCTCCCAGGATATCTCCGCGTGAGTTGAAGATAATTATTTCGCCTCCTTTGTCCTGAATTGCCGACACCTTTGTCAACCTGTCAATAGCCGCTGTGTCGAGGTCCAGGCCGACGATTCCGTGAACGTGCCGGTTGTAAAGCAGTGGCACTATGAGTGAGATAATGGAATACCCTGCGCCTTTTACCGGATGTATGTGCGGGACGGAGATCATTTTATGCCGTGTTGTTTCAAATGATTTTGGGAGGTAATCCATTCTGGAACGGGAGAGTGGTTCCACAACAATGAAGCCATCTGCATTTTTATACCAGTAGGGCGCAAACCGACCGCTTTCGTCATGTCCTGGTTCGTTGGCATACAACGCATCTTTATTGTCAAATGCGTTTGGCTGCCAGTATGTAAAGACGCCGACAACATCAGGGTTATGCTCCAGAATAGAACGCAGCATTTTATCGACATCATCACGTTCGAGGGAGAGCGGATCAAGCGGGTCAAGGGCGCCTCCCAGGTTTCTCGAGAGCATAGAGGGGCATTTCATGACAAGGTGAAGTTCTGTACGAACGTGTTCCGCACGCTCATGCGCCATAACCCGGAGTTGTTCCCTTGCGCCCTGAATCGCGGTTTTTCTGACCGATACTGTCGCGAAAATAATGATAGACGCACCCAGCAGCAACAGACAGGCGCCTGTCCAGAAGAGTATATTGGCTCGGAGAGACTTGAATCGCATAGTTAGTCTTCAACTTCCTCTAATAAGCGCAGGACTTCACGCATACGGTCATAGCCGGCGTCGGACAGGACCTTAAAACCTGAATAATCAAACTCCTCCACGTCTGTAACATATGCAGGCAAGACCTCGATGGCTTTTAGTATCTTCCGGGCTGTTTCAAGAGGCAACTTGTGGCCGGCAGCAAGCGAGGAGCAAGGTATTGGCCCGAATTTGTGTATCCGGTTGTAGATGTTGCCATATTTTTTAATCGCCTTATCCAGCGGCCCGGGCGAGACAACTCCGGAATCTACTCTGCCCTCTGCAATGGCATCGAGTACAACATCGTGCCTTCCCAGGAACTCGACACTCTTGAAATAGCTCTTTGGCTCCAGGCCGTTTTCTTTCATCCATGCCCGTGGATATTTATACCCGCCTGTGGACTCTCTTGACCCGAATGCAAAGGATTTTCCTTTCAGGTCGGCAAGGCCCAGCAGCCCGGACCCTTTTCTGGTGACCAGATATGAGTTGTAGGAAAATCCACCCATCTTTTTCCATATGGCAGTGCCGAGATATCTCAGGTCGGGATATTTTTCTTTTGTGGTGATATAAAGGTTCGTGCCGTAGTATCCGAGATCCACCTCGCCTGCTACGGTCCTTGTGAGCATAGCTTCATAATCTTTCAGGACCACCAGGCGCACTTCTTTGCCTGTAAGCTCTCCAAGATATTTGGCAAATTGTTCAAAGCCGATTTGTGTAGGCACCCGGCCCCAATAAGGCGGGGCGGCAAAAATAAGCCCCCCCCTCGCGTGGACCTCTTTGATAATAGCACTGTTTTTCAGGTATATCTCATTTTCAGAACTGCCGGGATCATGCGCGCTCGAGATGGCGGCACAAAGAAGAAACGCAAAGAGAAACAGAACTGTTCGCACTGTCTGTGTCTGGAATCTTATGGAAGGAATTTGAGAAAATCTGACTGCGAGGTTGTGAACTTCTTTCAATTCTTTCATGAGAGTCTCTCTCCGGAAAATATTTAACACCATCGGGAGGTTGTCTTTCATTATTTCTTTTTTTATTATGGGATGAATTGAAGAATAATGTCAAGGGGATGTATGACATCTTCAAAATTTTATGAGGACAATGCGAATGGGGTTTGGGGGCTGAAGGTTGGAATTCTCTGACGTGCTGAGTTTGACGTTGACGTGGGGGTTGGCTATGATAACATGATGATATCATAGAGCTAAATTCCATATTCTGAGGTGGTTTTGGTATTGACCAGCTCTTTTTTTTGCCGAAAAGGGACGTTTAAGAAAAAACTCCATGATATTATGACACTTTCGTGACAGAAATAGTTTTTTCTGTTAAAACCTTTTCCATCTGTTTATATGCAAGAAAATAAAAAAACGAGAACTTAAATAATAAAAGCAATGAGCAAGTTGTCGACAGTCGATTTGCTTGTTTTTTCTATTTCGCGATCAATTATTTTCAGTTGAAAACTGAAAAAAGGAGTGTTTGATTATGTCAATCATTGTAAAGCGATTTACCCCTGTTCTACTCTTCTTGTTTGCCGTCTTTATGGTCATTGGTTTCTCTTTGGAGGATGCCGATGCCCGCTCAAGAGGCGGCGGCCGGTCATTCAGCAGGTCCCGGACATATAAGGCGCCTGTCCAGCGCACCCCCACAACAAGGCAAACAACTCCCGGCACGCGCAGCAGCGGCGGTTTCATGCGGGGCCTTGCCGGAGGGATGGTTGGCGGCGCAATCGGCAGCCTCTTGTTCGGCAGTCTTGCCCATGGCGCTGGAGGGGGGCTTGGCGGAAGCGGCATCGGCCTTTTCCAGATTCTTATCTTTGCGGGAGTCGGCTATTTTATCTACAGACGCTTCTTCAGGAAACCGTCTGCAGGATATCCCGGACAGCACTCCATGCCGGGAACAGGCGCCCCGTTTGGCGGCGGCATGACAGGAGGTGCAGGAGGGACGGACTATTCACCGTCAGCTCCTTCAGGAACAGCCGGGTCAATGGAAGACGGCATTGACATGATCCGTCATACGGAACCGGATTTTGATCCGGAATATTTCAAGGAAGTTGCCCAGGATGTTTTCTTTAAGGTCCAGGCAGGCTGGATGCGTCGTGAACTTGATTCGTACCGGCACCTGCTCGGAGATCAGCTCGCAAAAGAATATGAGGGACACTTTGCTGAAATGAGCCAGAAGGGGCATATTAACAAGCTGGAGAGTATTGCCATTCGCAAGGTTGAAATGACGGATGCAGGTGTTGAGAACAACGAGGAATTCGTGACCATTCTTTTTACCGCCAATCTGTTGGATTATACGGTGGATGATACAAGCGGTGATCTTGTCAGTGGCAGCATGACCGATCCTGTCAAATTTGCCGAAAAATGGACCTGGGCACGGCCTGGTGGTGCGGAAAACTGGAAACTTGAAGGCATTGATGTCGTGTAGGGGTGAATAAAAGTGACAAGTGACAAGTGACAAGTGACAAACGGCTTGAATATCTTTTGACAGTATCGTAAAAAGTCAAAATGTCGCGCAAAGCCGCAAAGGCAACATGTTGTTATTATAAGAAAAAACTTTGCGTGCTTGGCGTCTTTGCGTGAAAAAAACAGTTTTTACGAGTTCATCCTCACGAAATAATAACCAGATAATCGTTGGCGGAAAGCTTATAGTCAGTCGGAGGGTTTGTGATCAGCTCGCCGCCGCGTCCCTTCTGGATGCCGAGCACCGTGCTGTTTTTGTCTTTTTTCATGGCGACAAAGACATCGAGGAAGGATTTGTCGACCATGTCGCTTGAGGCAGGGATAGCGCTGAGGTTGTTTCCGTACTGGGTGCTTAAGAGTTCGGAGACGATCCGGCTGATGCCGTGGTCGGTTGCAGCGCTTGCAATGAGATTGCTGCTCAGTTCACTTCCCACAATGATCTCGTCCGCATGGGCCCGTTTGCAGTGGCGGACATTCTTTTCATCCACCAGTTCCACAACCGTATAGACATTATTGCTCAAGCTCTCGATGGTAAGGGTCGTGAGTACGACTTTTGCGTCCCGTGAGGTGGGTTCGATGTTGTCATCGCCTAAAACAACAACCGTTTTTGCGCGAGTCAGGTTGGCGCGCTCCAGGGTCTCTTCGGATACGGTCCCTTTGATAAAAAAAAGATTCGGGTCATCCACCGGTTTTTCTTCCAGCCCGGCAATCAGGACAATGGGGGTGTCAGCGTTTTCCGTGTCGGCGCGCAGTTCTTTTAAGATGGCCTTGGCCCTGTGGTTCCATTCGCACAGTATGATATGGTTTTCAAAATTCGAGGCGCACATGCCTTTGTCCTCCTTCATTCGATGACTGATGATGATTGCAGCGAGACCGGCGCTCAGCATGCCAAGCAGGCCGATGCCAAAGAACATGATCAAAACGGCGATGATTCTGCCGCCTGTGGTTGCAGGTGAGATATCGCCATAACCGACCGTGGTAAGCGTGACAATGCTCCACCAGATGGCGTTCGGAAAGGTGATGTCCTCAAGCAGGGATATGACGAAGCCGCTGACCAGAACAATGATCATGACAACGAGCAGGAGCTGCAGGATCTTTTCTCGCTGCAGGAAGTTCAGAAGTCGTTTCAGTCTTATTTTCGGTTCCATTTCGCTTTTTGTAAAAAAAAATCTCTTGCAGTGTGAGCAGAGACCATAGAGAGAGACTGGCGGGATATCTTCTTGTTCCTGAAGATTTCTTGTTTGTGGTCGTTGTCTTGAGAGGTTTTTCGGGTTGACGTACTCTTTATGTTTTAGTTAACTTTTGTCACTTGTCACTTGTCACTTGTCACTTGTCACTTGTCACTTGCCACTTATCACT
>DAOVSZ010000034.1 GCA_030627725.1 Desulfobulbaceae bacterium | reverse complement strand
GATTTTTAATATTGTGGAGTAAAGCTAATGCTGTCAGAGTTGAAAAGAATTATTGATCAGATAAGTAGAGATAAGGGGATTCCCCGTGAAACTCTTCTGGAGGCGCTTGAAGAGGCAGTGTTGTCGGCTGCCAAAAAGAGGTTTGGCCTCCGGCGTGAGCTTGAAGTTACCTTTAACGAGGACCTTGGAGAGATTGAGCTGTTTCAGTTCCGTACCGTAGTTGAGACGGTCAATGATGAGCAGACGCAGATTTCACTTGATGAGGCACGGCTGCTGGATCCGGAATGCGAGATTGACGACGAGATCGGCAGTAAGATAGAAGAAGTGGCGGAACTGGGCAGAATCGCGGCCCAGTCCGCAAAGCAGGTCATTATTCAGAAAATGAAGGATGCTGAGCGCGATGTTATCTACGATATGTACAATGGCCGTGAAGGAGAGGTGGTAAATGGTATTGTACAGCGGTTTGAGAGAGGCAATATTATTGTCAATCTCGGCCGCACCGACGCCATCCTGCCCAAGAGCGAGCAGATGCCGAGAAGATCGTACAGACAGGGCGACCGTATCCGGGCCTATCTTATCGAGGTGCGGAATTCGGTGAAGGAGCCGCAGCTGGTATTGAGCAGAACGAGCAATCAGTTCCTTGCCAAGCTTTTTCACATGGAGGTGCCGGAGATTGCCGAAGGCATCGTGAATATTATGGATGTTACCCGTGAGCCGGGGATGCGGGCAAAGATTGCCGTGTCTTCGACCGAGTCTGATGTCGATCCGGTTGGCGCCTGCGTCGGTATGAAAGGGTCGCGGGTGCAGAACGTGGTCCAGGAACTGCAGGGTGAGCGGATTGATATTGTGCCCTGGAGTCCGGATCCGGCAAAATTTGTATCAAATGCTTTAGCGCCGGCCCAGGTCTCAATGGTTGTTGTTGACGAGGAGAAGAAGACCCTCCTGGTCATTGTGCCTGATGACCAGCTTTCTCTTGCTATCGGCAGGGGCGGACAGAATGTACGCCTTGCCTCATCGCTTCTCAAATGGAAGATTGATGTCAAGGGTGAGACAAAATATGCCAAACTTATTGAGGATGGATATCAGTCTCTGGTTGACCTGGAGAATGTAGATGATAGACTGGCGGAAATCCTCTATGATAACGATATTACCTCTGCCAAGGAATTGGCGGAGTCCCAGGTGGAAGATCTCATTGAGCTGGAAGGTATTGATGAAGAATTGGCCGCAGAGCTCATAGATGCGGCTGAAAAGTCTGCCGAACAGCCGCCTTCAACTTCTGAAGCGGATGAAGATGATGATGAGGAAAAAGAACATTCTGAGTCTGCATCCGACGTAGAATCTGAAAGTGCGGAAGAGCCGACTGACGGCACTGCTGATTCAGAAAAAGTTGAGGATGAGAGCTAGCTAGGGGATAAGGGTCCTGTGATGGCTTGCGCCAGGTCGTGCCTTGGATGCGGAAAGAAGCGTGGAAAGAGCGAACCCCTTAGATGGGACCTGGTTAGATTGAGCAAAACTGAATAAATGACAACCTCGTAAAAAGGCGAAGTCGCTGAATTCGTTTTTAATGATTTCAATCACGGGCACAAGGCCCTCCGCTTGCAGCGGGATTGTTCGACTAGGCGTTTCAAAATACGAAACGCAAGTCTTACGAACAAGATAGAGACGGTTAACGCGTCCGTCTCGTGCTTTTTACGAGACCGATAATAAACGAATATTGTCCTTGGCGGGATTAACGATAGTAGACAGGGAAAGCGGGTTTCCCTCGCGATCTCTGTGTCGTGTTATATGTGTTTAGGAGTGAATAATGGCAAAGGTTAGGGTTTACGAGTTAGCCAAAGAGTCTGGGATTGAAAGTAAGGAGATGACGGCTAAACTTATAGAAATGGGCTATGACGTCAAGTCGCATAGCTCTTCTCTTGACGAGCATACCGCAGATCAGATTCGTATCAAGCTTGGTATTATCAAGACAAAGGTTGAAGAAAAGAGGATCCTCGGGAAAGGAAAGACAACCATTATTCGTCGTCGGCGTTCCATTCGTGAGAAAAAACCGGAGGTTGTTCCGCCAGAGCCCGCGGTGATTCCAGAGGCTGCAGCAGAGCCTGTACCGGAGGAGGTTGAGAAAAAGTCTGTCAAAGTGGCAAAACCGGTGAAGAAGAAAGAAAAGCCGGCGTCGGCAGAAGAAGAGCCTGAAGAAAAGGCAGTCGAGCCGGAAGCTCCTGTAGAGAAAGAAGAAAAAAAGAAAGAGGAAGAGGAAGTCGTAGCGCCTGAGCCGGAGAAGAAAGAAGCCGACAGATCGAAAAAGGGTCTTGCGCGGGTGATCAAGAAGTCGGCGATTTATATCCCGCCCGAAGAGGAGAAGGCAAAGCCGAAGCCGAAGCCGAAGCCGAAGCCGAAGCCGAAAAAGGCGGAAGCAGGGAAAGGGAAAGCTGCCGGATTTGTTGGTGAGGGACCTGAGGCTGCTTCGCCGGCGAAAGGAAAAAAAGGAAAGCGTTTTGTCAAATTCCAGCCGGAACCGGAAGGCAGGGAAAAGGCGAAACGCGGCGGCAAGCGCAAAGGGCGTGTCATTGTCGAGATGGACGATATGGAGGCCTTGGCCGGTCATCTTCCATCAAGTCTCAGGCTTGGCCGTAAGCAGCGTGGAGGGCCAAAACGCAAAAAAAGCGCGGCAATGGGTATTTCGGCGATATCCGAGGCAAAGGCTATTAAAAGACGGATCAAGATGTTGGAGTTCATCTCGGTCGGTGACCTTGCTCATCGTATGGGTATCAAGGCGAATGAGGTCATTGCCAAGCTGATGGGGCTCGGCATCATGGCTTCATTGAACCAGGCTCTCGATGTGGACACGGCGACTCTTCTTGCCGATGACTTCGGGTTTGAAATTGAACAGGGAGTAACCGAAGAGCAGAGTGTTCTGAACCTGGAAGACCAGGAGAGCGGCGGTGAGATGCTGCCAAGGCCGCCGGTCGTCACAGTAATGGGGCATGTTGACCACGGCAAGACCTCTATCCTGGATGCTATCCGTAAAACCGATGTTGCTGCCGGTGAGGCAGGCGGAATTACCCAGCATATCGGCGCCCATTATGTACGGTCAGCCATGGGTGATGTCGTCTTTCTCGATACCCCGGGTCATGCGGCATTTACCGAAATGCGTTCGCGCGGCGCCAAGGTGACGGACGTCGTCGTTTTGGTGGTGGCTGCTGATGACGGCATGATGGACCAGACACGTGAGGCAATCAACCATGCGCGGGCTGCTGAAGTGCCGATCGTTGTTGCCGTCAACAAGATTGACAAGCCGGATGCCGATCCGATGCGGGTCATGCGTGAATTAGCGGAAATGGACCTGGTGCCGGAGGAATGGGGCGGTGATACAATTTATTGCCAGACCTCTGCGAAGCTGAATACAGGTATAGAAGAACTTCTTGAGCAGATCCTGCTGCAGGCGGAGATTCTGGAGTTAAAGGCGGATCCAAAGCGAAGGGCGCGCGGACATGTCATTGAGGCGCAGCTGCACAAAGGTCGCGGGCCGGTGGCAACGGTACTGATTCAGCAGGGGACCCTGAAGGTAGGCGATCACTGTGTGGTCGGGAAATATCATGGCAAGGTCCGCTCTCTCTTTAACGATAAGGGCGCTCAAGTCAAGGAAGGAGCCCCTTCCGTCCCTGTTGAAGTGCAGGGGCTTGGAGGCGTGCCGCTTGCCGGAGATGAGTTTGTGGTTGTGCCGGATGAGAAGATGGCAAAAAGCGTGAGTGCAGAGAGGCAACTCAGGTCGCGTGAGGCCCAACTGGCCAGCACCACAAAGATATCCCTTGATAACCTGTTTGAAAAACTTAAAGAGGGTGATGTCAAGGAACTCTTAGTTCTCTTAAGAGCTGACGTGCAGGGGACGCTTGAGGCGTTCGGCAAGGCAATAGAAAAGTTGGGTACGGACGAGATCAAGGTCAAAGTACTCCATGAGGGTACCGGCACGATAACGGATTCAGACGTGCTTCTGGCTGCTGCCTCAAACGCGATTATTATTGGTTTCAACGTACGACCCAGCGTCAAGGTATCCGATTTTGCCAAGAGTGAGAACGTTGATATTCGTTTTTATGATGTCATTTATCATGCCCTTGACGATATTAGAAAGGCCATGGTCGGCATGTTGGATCCGACTTTTGTGGAGCGCGTCATAGGTTCGGCAGAGGTCCGGGAAACATTTCATGTTTCAAGGATCGGGACAATTGCAGGCTGTTATGTCACTGACGGCAAGATGGAACGAAATGCGCATGTGCGTTTGCTCAGAGACGGCGTTGTTGTCTATACCGGGCGCCTGGCGTCGTTGAAGCGGTTCAAGGATGATGCCAAGGAAGTCATGTCCGGCTACGAATGTGGCTTGGCGCTGGAGAACTTCAATGACATCAAGATCGGTGACACCTGTGAGATGTATGTGATGGATGAAGTGGCGGCGGTGCTATGACCCCGGCGAAATCCAGATTTGTAACGGATTTTGGCCCAGCTCCGAGCAGACGGCCTGCCCGGGTTGCAGACGCAATCAGAAATGAAATCGCGGTCCTTTTGCTGCGGTCGATTAAAGACCCGCGGTTGCAGCATATTGCTATTACCGAGGTTGAGATGACACCTGATCTGAAGCATGCCAGGGTGTATTATCAGTGCCCGGATGATCAGGTAAAAAAGGCGGAAGACGGCCTTGCCCGCGCCAAGGGGTTTATCCGCAGTCACTTGGCGAAAACGCTTGCGATGCGCTCTGTGCCTGATCTCATGTTTAAGCGTGATCTGGCCATGGCAAAACAGGAAGAGATGGAGAGATTGCTGCAAGAAATTGCAAAAGAAAATGAAACAGAATCTCGATGAGATAGTCAAGACACTGCAGGGAGCAAAGAACATTCTGGTCGCATGCCATGTGTTTCCGGACGGCGACGCATTAGGCTCGCAGCTGGCCCTCGGAGAAGTGCTCGAGTCCCTTGGGAAAAATGTCTTTCTCTACGGTGAAGATGCGGTCACGCATCTGTATGACTTTTTGCCAGGCAGTGAGAGGATTATAACGATGCTGCCGGATCTCAGGGATTTTGATTGCGCGGTCGCCCTTGACTGCGGCGACAATAAACGGCTCGGCCAGGGTATGGATCTGCTGCTTGCGATCCACCCCTTCATCGTTATTGATCATCATTTCGGTCATAAGGATTTTGGTGATATGCGGTGGGTTGACCATACCAGGTCCTCTACCGGCGAGATGGTGTATGAACTCATCATGGCAATGGGGGCTGATATTTCTAAAGATGTGGCCTTCTGCCTGTATACGGCGATCGTCTCGGATTCAGGGTCTTTTAAATATGCATCTACTTCAGCTGAGACCTTCCGGATTGCCGGTGAACTGGTTGAAAAAGGTGTAAAACCGGCAAAGGTCGCCGGCAAGCTTTTTGATAATTTTACCGTCAACAGGTTGCAACTCTTAAACGAGGTCTTGGCAACCCTGCAACTTCATTGTAATGATAAACTTGCAGTGATCAGGGTGACCAGGGAGATGTTCGAGAGGACGAATGCGGCAAAGGCGGACACGGAAACCTTTATCAACTATCCACGATCCTTGAAAACCGTCAAGATTGCGATCTTTCTCAAGGAGGCTGAAAACGGGCTTATTGCCGTCAGTCTTCGATCAAAGGGCAAGGAATATGATGTGGCCCGGATTGCCGGACTGTTCAGTGGCGGCGGCCATCGGAACGCCGCAGGATTTAAAAGGTCCGGCGTCAGCCTTGATGAGGTGGAAAGAGCGCTCTTGGCTGAAGTTGCGCCTCTTTTGGGCGCGGGTTAAATGAGTCACGTTTCGTATGGTATTGATCCCGGGACGTTTGAGGAAGGAGTTTTTCTGGTTGACAAGCCTGTCGGGCCGTCATCTTTTAAAATGGTCCAGCTTGTTCGCCGGGCCCTGGGGATAAAAAAGGTCGGGCACGCCGGGACGCTCGATCCGCTTGCCTCAGGTCTCTTGATTATCTGTGCGGGACGGCCTGCCACTAAACATATCTCCCGGCTGATGGCAGGTGAGAAGGAGTACGAGGCGACGCTGGCCCTTGGTGTTGAGACGGACACCATGGATACGGAAGGGACGGTGATCGCTGAAAATCCTGTCGGACACTTGCTCCCTCAGGAGGTAGAAAATTGCCTTGCCGGGTTTCTTGGAGAGCAGATGCAGAGTCCTCCTCAGTTCTCGGCTGTAAAGCACAAGGGCAAACCCCTGTACCATTATGCAAGAAAGGGGATTACGGTCCATAAGGAACCTCGGCGGATTACGATAGAGGATATTCGCTGTCTTAAGATTGAGAGTACAAGTATCTCAATCAAAGTTGTCTGCAGCAAAGGGACCTATATAAGGGTCCTGGCCTCTGATATCGGCAGGGCGCTTGGCTGTGGGGCACATTTGAGTGCGCTCAGAAGGACCGGAAGCGGCAGTTTTCGGGCTGAGGATGCCTTGCCCGGAAAGATGCTGGAAGAGAAAGACAGGGCGCGGGAACTGCTTTTAGAAAATGTACGGCATATCGATGATGTGCTTAAAGATATAAATGATGAGTTAACTTAAAATTAAATTTATAAACGCACTACCTATAGTTGCAGGAGGATTACAGTGACACTTCAAGCAGAACAGAAAAAGGATATTGTCGGCAAATTCAAGACCCATGAGAATGACACCGGATCACCTGAGGTCCAGATCGCGCTTATAAGCGCCAGAATTACCTATCTGACCGATCATTTCAAGATGCACAAAAAGGATCATCATTCCCGGCGCGGTCTGCTGAAGCTGGTTGGTCAGAGAAGGCGTTTGCTCAATTACCTGAAGGGGAAAAATATCGACAGGTACCGGACCATTATTCAGGAACTCGGAATCAGAAAGTAAATATCACTCTTCCGAAGTACTGAAAAGTGAATGGAGAGCCGTGTGCAGAACTCTTTTAAGAATTCTGTAGAGCCGCCAGTAGGCGGATTAACAAAACTAACAAAACAAATAACTATTTGATTTTGTTTTGCAAAAGTGGAATTTGTCCATGTTTTGCAAAAAGAGAAACAGGTCGGAAGTGATATGTTTCTTTCATACTTTATAATTTGTGAGGAAATGAATGTTTAAGAAAGTTGAAGCAGAAATCGGCGGTCGGACCCTGAGCATAGAAACAGGTCGTCTGGCGAAACAGGCCAATGGAACAGCGCTGGTTACGTATGGCGAAACAGTAGTCCTGGTGACAGCCACAGCTTCCAGAGAGCCGAGGGAAGAGGTCGATTTTCTGCCTTTGACCGTTGAGTATCAGGAACGATTCTATTCGGTCGGTCGTATCCCGGGAAGTTTTTTCCGACGTGAGATTGGCCGCCCGACAGAAAAAGAGACACTGACCTGCAGGATCATCGACAGGCCTTTGCGCCCGCTTTTTGCTGACGGCTATCAGAATGAAACGCAGGTGATAGCAACGGTTTTTTCGGCAGATCAGCAGAATGACCCGGACATGTTGGCCATGATTGGCGCCTCAAGCGCCTTGACGGTTTCCAACATACCTTTTCGGGGGCCGATAGCCGGGGTGCGTGTGGGGTATATCAACGGTGAGTATGTTTTAAATCCGACCAAGGACCAGCTGGATGAGTCCAGGTTGGACCTTACCATTGCCGGGACAAGGAACGCTGTTGTCATGGTCGAGGGCGGGGCTGATAACCTGTCGGAAGATACGGTGTTAAACGGCATCTATTTCGGGCATGCCGGAATGCAGCCCATCCTCGACATGCAGGAGGAACTGCTGAAAGCGGTTGGCAGGCCCAAGATGGAGGTGGCGCTGCCTGCGGTCAATGAAACATTGAAAAAACGCGTTGCAGAGATTGCGGAAGCCGACATGAAGCAGGTCATAACCACCGCGGACAAGATGCAGCGCAGCGAACTGTATCACCAGCTTGGCAAGAAGGTGCTCGACGCATTGGATCCGGAGACGGATAATCTCAAAGAGGGCAAGGCCCTCTTGTCCGATATGAAGAAGACAATGATGCGCGACATGATCGTCACGGACAAGACCCGAATTGACGGCAGGCGTTTTGACGAGGTGCGGTCGATTGAAAGCGAAGTTGCGGCGCTGCCCCGTGTGCACGGCTCGGCGCTTTTTACCCGCGGAGAGACCCAGGCCATGGTGACGGCCACCCTGGGCAGCGGCGAAGACGAGCAAAGGGTCGAGTCGCTCTATGGCATGTCCTTTCAGCCGTTTATGCTTCATTATAATTTCCCGCCGTATTGTGTCGGTGAGACACGCTTCTTGAGAGGCCCGAGCCGCCGGGATATAGGGCACGGCGCTCTCGCGGCACGTGGAATAAAGGCGGTGCTTCCTGAGAGTGAAAAATTTCCGTATACGATTCGTGTTGTGTCTGAGGTGCTGGAGTCCAATGGTTCCTCTTCCATGGCCACGGTCTGCGGCGGCAGTCTTGCCCTTATGGATGCCGGTGTGCCGATTAGAAAGCCGGTGTCCGGGATTGCCATGGGGCTGATCAAGGATGCAGACCAGGTTGTTGTTCTTTCCGATATCCTCGGAGACGAAGATCATTTAGGTGATATGGATTTCAAGGTGGTCGGCACAGAGGACGGGATCACCGCCCTGCAGATGGATATCAAGATTGAAGGTGTGTCAAAAGAAATCATGGCAACGGCTCTGGAACAGGCCAAGGCCGGCCGGCTTCATATCCTCGGGAAGATGCAGGAGGCAATTGCGCAGCCGAGGCCGGAAGTGCCTGAGCACGCGCCCAAGGTGTTCACTCTCCAGATCAATCCGGACAAGATCCGTGACATCATCGGCCCCGGCGGCAAGGTTATCAGGGCCATGACAGCTGATTTCGGCGTCAAGATCGATGTCGAAGATTCAGGCAAGGTAACGGTCTTTGCGCCGAACGGGGAAGCTGCAAGTGATGTTGTAGACCATATTAAAGCACTCACCGAGGAAGCTGAAATCGGGAAGATTTATACGGGCACGGTCCAGAAGATCGTTGATTTCGGCGCCTTTGTGCAGATACTTCCCGGGCTTGACGGACTTGTTCATATCTCTGAACTGGAGGACAAGCGGGTTGCCAAGGTGACCGATGTCCTGAAGGAAGGAGAAGAGGTCATGGTCAAGGTCCTGGATATTGATCAGCGCGGTAAAATTCGATTGAGCAGGAAGGCGGTATTGGCTGAACAGAAAAATAACGAATAAATGTAACTATTCAGCTGCACCCCATCTTTGAACGATCAGGCCTGCTCACATAGGCGAGCTATCGGAGTCTTCGCTCCGCTCCGCTTACCTGACTCACAGGCCTGCTTGTCCAGGTAAGCGGAGACTCCGAATCTGGGGCACATCTAAACAGTTACAGGATGGTGTTTAGGGCAAGTTTTTAGCTCCACCTGAATAGTTACGAATAAGTCCGCATTTCTCAACCCCTGAATTGAGCGATTTTCGATTTTTGAAACGCTCAATTTAGGCATAAATATCACTCCCCTCTATGTATCAAAAAACTCATCTCGAGAACGGCGTGCGGATTGTCACTGAAAAGATTCCGTACGTCCGTACCGTATCAGTCGGCATCTGGGTTGATGTCGGATCCCGTGACGAGCATGAAGAGGACAATGGGTCTGCTCACTTTGTTGAGCACATGCTTTTTAAGGGGACGAAAAAACGTTCAGCCCGCCGGATCGCAATGGAGCTGGACGTCCTTGGCGGCATGTCCAATGCCTTTACCTCTCGTGAACTCACCTGTTTTTACGCCACAATCATAGACAGCAATCTTCATCGGCTTGTTGACCTGTTTATCGACATGTTTCTGGATTCCCGGTTTGATCCGGAGGAAGTAACGCGCGAGCAGCAGGTGATCCTGCAGGAAATCAGCATGGTCGATGACACCCCGGACGATCTGATCCATGATCTCTTTTCTTCGGAGCTGTGGGGGGACCATTCTCTGGGCAGGACTGTTCTTGGGACCAGAGGGGTAGTCGGTTCCATGGATTCCGCCCGCTTGCGGGAATTTATCGGAAGGCTTTACACCCCGGAAAGAATCCTGATCGCGGCTGCCGGCAATGTGGATCACGATCATTTTGTTCGGATGTGGGAGGAACGGTTCGGGAAGCTTTCGCGAATCTCTGGAGAGAAAGATATACGTACCAAACCGGCAGAGCACCCTCCCTCTCATACCTTAGTGAAACGGCCCCTTGAACAGGTCCATACGATTCTCGGCACCTACGGTCTGCCGATCGATTCCGAGGAACGGTATAAGCTGATCCTGCTCAATATTATCCTTGGCGGCAATATGAGTTCACGGCTTTTTCAGGAAGTGAGAGAAAAGCGCGGTCTTGCGTATTCGATCTATTCCTATCTTGACTCATATATCGATGCCGGCTGTCTGGCAATCTATATGGGGGTCGGGCCTGCATTCTTTCATGAGGCTACGAACCTTGTTGTAAGCGAGGTTGAGAGGCTGACTGCAGAGGCGGTCTTGGAAAAAGAGCTTGCCAACGCCAAGGATTACGCTAAGGGAGGATTGCTTCTCGCCTCCGAGAATATGGAGGCCAGGATGACGCGGATTGCGCGGAATGAGTTCTGTTTCGGCAGATATTTTTCGTTTGATGAGGTGGCAGAGGACATTGACAGGGTCACCCGCCAGGAGGTGACTGAGCTGGCCGGCAAGATCTTTTCACGGAAACTGACCAGGGCGGTATTGGGGCCGGTGAGTGAAGACAAGCTGGGTCGGAAAGAATAAATGTCTGATATTTCAAAAACTCACCGGGTTCAACTGTGCTGGCTCCGGCCGGAACAGACGAAGGACCTTGAGCCGCCGAGATATCATTCCGCCCTGGCGGCTGGCATGGATGTGGCTGCGGCGGTTGATGATGAGGTGGTCATCGGTGTGGGAGAGATCAAAATGCTGCCGACCGGGTTTGCCGTAGCAATTGAACCCGGCTACGAGATTCAGGTCAGGCCCCGGAGCGGGCTGGCGATCAAGCATGGGATCACGGTGGTCAACGCTCCTGGGACCATTGATGCCGATTACCGCGGGGAGGTCAAGATTGGCCTTGTCAATCTGGGACATACGCCCTTTACGATCAGGCGCGGTGACCGGATCGCCCAACTTGTGCTGGCCCCGGTGTGCAAGGCAGAGATCGAAGTTGTTGATGCACTTGATTCGACAGCAAGGCAGGATGGAGGGTTCGGGCATACGGGAATATAGGCTTCAGAAGTCAGAATCCAGAATAACAACGACCAATTGAATCGGAACACCATCTATGCGTTTTTGTGTCTTGGGAAGCGGCAGCCGGGGAAACTGCACTTACGTTGAGGCGGGAAAGACCAGGATATTGATTGATGCCGGGTTTTCCGGAATCGAGATTGAACGCCGTCTGTCAGCTGTCGGAGTTGATATCTCTTCTCTTTCCGCCATCCTTACCACCCACGAGCACAGCGATCATGTTCGCGGCATCGGTATTCTTTCCCGCAAATTCGGGCTCCCTGTCTTTGCCAATCACGCCACCTTCCGCGCAGCTGAGAAAGAGATTAAAAAAACATTTGCCTTTCACGAGTTTTCCTCCGGCGCCTCCTTTCACTTTCAGGACCTTTGTATTCATCCCTTTTCCATATCCCATGATGCAGCAGACCCGGTCGGGTTTGTGATAGAGAACAGCACACAATCGATCGGGTATTGCACGGATACCGGCGCCGTGTCCAGGTTGATGCGTTATCGCCTTGCCGGCTGCAACGGACTGGTTCTTGAAAGTAATCATGATCCGGAGATGCTGAAAAACGGGCCGTACCCCTATTATCTGAAACAGCGGGTCCGGTCCACGTCCGGGCATCTGGCAAATGGCGAGGCAGCGGGGTTTCTGGAAGATCTCCTGCATGACGGACTGACCCATGTGGTCCTGGCCCATATCAGTGAAACGAACAACACTCCGCAGATGGTCCAATCAGCAGTAGACACAATGCTGCATTCAAGAAACGGTGGAAATGGGGGTGATTTTTCGACGTATATATCGCTTGCCGCTCAGGATCGGCCCGGCAGGCTCCTGGATTTGGAATTGAGACAGGCGCCGTGATGGCGCAAACCCTTAAAGGGAAATTCCCGTGGCGGATAGGGGCGACCTCCTATGTTGTGCCGGCAGACCTGATGACGAACGTCAGACTCCTGGCTGATACCGTGGATGATGTCCAGCTTCTTTTTTTTGAAAGTTTCGCCGGAACCGGAATGGAACACAGGGTGGATGTTGCAGGTCTCAAGCAGATTGCACGTGACCATGATTTGACCTATACCGTGCATCTGCCAACGGACATCAGGCTGGGGAGCGCTGATCCGCACCGGCGCGAACAGGGGATTGGTGAGATTGTGCGCCTTATAAATGAGCTTGAGGTCCTTTCTCCACTCAGTTTTGATCTGCACCTGTTGCCTGAACCGGACCTGCCGGACAGTGAGTGGCAGGACTGTCTTGACCAGTCTCTTGGCGTCCTTTCGAAAAGACTGGGCAATGCCGTCAAACTGCTGGCCATTGAGAACATCGATTATCCGTTGTCACTCGTTTTGCCCCTGGTCAGATCGCATGGATTCTCACTCTGTCTGGACGCAGGGCACATCCAGCGCTATGGCCACGATTTCGAGGAGGCTGTCCAGTCGTTTCTGCCCTTGGCCGGGCATGTCCATCTGCATGGTGTTGCCGATGGCCGGGACCACCGTGCCCTTGGCACGAAAGAGGTTCCTCTGGTAGCTGAATTTGGAGAGAAGCTGGCAGCGATTGAGTATACCGGGGTAGTAACGCTGGAAGTATATAGAAAGGACTGGCTGGAAGTCTCATTGAAAATTCTTCAGGAAACATGGTGGCAGTATGGCGCCGTTGCAATAAGAGAAGAAGATGGATCAGGATCTGGAGATGAAAGAGGGACGGCCTGACATGTGGACTCATCTGCGGCTTGCATTCTCGTTTCTGACCATTCTGCCGGTCGGACGTATTGAGGAGGAGATCACTCCGGAGAAGTTGCAACGAAGCGCTGCCTTTTTCCCTCTGGTCGGGTGGCTGATCGGACTTTTTCTTGTCTGTCTTGCCTGGATTTCTGGCAGGGCAGGGGCGACACCGATGATATCCGGTGTTTTGCTTGTGATTTTTGATGCATTCCTCACCCGGGGGCTCCATCTTGACGGGGTGGCGGACTTTCTTGACGGGTTAGGCGGTGCGGACAGGGAACAACGGCTGTCGATCATGAAGGATTCCACGGTCGGCGTCTTCGGTGTCGTCGGCCTGGTCCTCTCCCTCTTCTTAAAGATTTTTTGTACGGCGGCAATTCTTGAGAATGTTCTTTTTCCCCTGCCGATTATCATTGTTCCCGCAGCAGCACGCTGGGCAATGGTCTTGCTGGCATTTGCCGGCCGGTACCCAAGGGAAGCCGGGACTGGTCATGCCTTTGTCGGACAGATCCGGAAGCAGGACCTGGCTGTCGGTGGTTTGGTCCTGCTTCCGGCGTTTTTCTTCGGTTTACACGGCATCGTTACCGTAGCAGCCGCACTGCTGCCGGCTCTCTGGCTGCACAAGAAGGCGAAGCAGGCCCTGGGCGGAGTCACAGGAGATGTCCTAGGCGCCTCATGCGTCTTTGGTGAGGCAGCAGGCTTGCTTGCCGCCTCTCTGATGATTCTCTAGAAAAAAAGCTCTTCCTTAATGGGATCTTATAAAGGGGACAAATGCGACCGGCAGGATGTTACGTTCCGTAATCGAGCCGTCTTCCTCTTTTACAAGGAGTATCAGGTCTTGTCTTGCGTGCGGCAGGCCTACTGGAATCACCATCCGGCCGCCTGGTTTAAGTTGCTGCAGGAGAGGAGGAGGGAGGTCGCTTGCTGCTGCAGTGCCGATGATTCCGTCAAACGGGGCATGCTCCTCCCAGCCGTTGTATCCGTCACCGATCCGCATTTCGATATTGGTGTAGCCGAGTCTCTGTAAACGTTCATTTGCTTCATTCCCCAGGGTCGGAATGATTTCGATTGTGTACACCTTACTGACCAGCCGGGACAGGACCGCTGCCTGATAGCCGCAGCCGGTGCCGATCTCAAGAACGACATGATCCTCTTGGGTCTCGAGCAGGTCGCTCATCAGGGCAACAATATAGGGTTGCGATATGGTCTGACCGTGTCCGATCGGCAGGGGATTGTTGTCATAGGCAAAAGGTTTCATTGCGGAGGGCACGAACGCGTGCCTGGGGACCTGTCTGAGAGCTTCCCTGACGCGTTCGTTTAATGCCGCCTTGCCGGTCAGGCCGCAGGTGTAGTGATACTCTGTCTCGATGTC
>DAOVSZ010000022.1 GCA_030627725.1 Desulfobulbaceae bacterium | reverse complement strand
TGCTTGACTTTGGTGTCAGCTACATCAGGGCAAATCAACAAGCGGACCGTATTTTGATCATGGAAGAGCGGCGTCGAAAGGTCATTCAGAATATCATTCAGGACGTACGGTATGCATACTGGCGCGCGGTCAGCGCCGAGGTCCTGATCAAGGACATGGTGACCCTGCTGGGAAAAACCCGTGAAGCGTTGGAGCGGTCTAAAGAGATATCCGGTCAACGGCTCCAGGCGCCTAGGGAGGCCCTTGAGTATCAGAAAGCGCTTTTGGAAAATATCCGTCTGCTCTGGGGTATCATCCAGAAGCTGACCCCGGCCAAGGTGGAACTGGCAACGCTGATGAACATAAGTCCGGGCACTGATTTCCAGCTTGAAATTCCGGACTGGGGCTCCCCCCATATCCCAAGTGTCGATGTTGCTGTTGAAAAGATGGAATATATGGCCATGATTTCCAGGCCGGAATTGAAGGAGGAAGACTACCGGAAACGGATCAGTGCGATGGAGGCCAAAAAAGCGATTTTAAACATGCTGCCCGGCATCAAGCTTGACTTCGGATATAATTACGATAAAAACGATTTCCTCTATAACAGCAGCTGGTGGGATGCCGGCGCCTATATCTCGCAGAATATATTCAATCTGGTATCCGGTCCGGAAAAATATCGGAACGCGACCGCCAAGCAGGAGATAGACGATATCCGGCGGCAGGCGGTCAGTATGGCGGTCCTGATGCAGGTCCACCTGGCGTATCAGCGCTATCATCTTATCCGGAAGGAATATCGGATCACGCGGAACCTCGATGAGGTGACCTCCCGCCTGAACGTGCAGGTAATTCAGGAGGTTGTCGCCGGAAGCGCCAATGAGCTGGCCGCAATCCAGAGCGCCACCAACGCCATGGTGGCCCGGATGCGGCATCATCTGACCTATGCCGAACTGCAGAATGCCATAGGTCGGGTCTACAATTCAATAGGGATCGATCCGCTGCCGTCTGAACTGGCATCTGTTTCACTTCCCTCCCTTTCCCGAAGCATGGAGAAGATATTTACCAGGTGGGAAAGGGTGCTTGACGGTTCCATCAAAATAACGGACGGATTCGAGATGCCGCCGGGCATTCGCGCTATTCTTGCCAAGGAGAGAGATGAGGAGGAACACAGGCGAGGAGCAGCCCTTCTGAAGGTTTCCGATAAGGCTGTCGAAGTGAGAAATGACCTGCGGAAAACAGCAGATATTTTTGAACGGAAAGAAGATACTTCATCGTTTGCATCAGGAAAGGGAACTCCAGTGCAGCTTATAACCCGTGGTGATATCTATCATTTCCAGCGGAAACTTGAAGAGGAAGGGGAAGAGCTGAAACCTGTTGTTATTTCGATGAATTCCTCGAATTTCTCCGGCATAGAGCGGCAGGCACGTGTCCGGACTCCTGTTGCAGCGTTAGAGACAGTTTCTTCCCAGGTCACTATAGGATCGCGCGGGATGAGCCGAGAAAGCATCATGGATCCTCGCGCCAGAAGATATTAACGACGGTTTACGTAAGGGCAGTTTACGGTTTACAGCAAAAACACGAATAAAAGAAAGTAACCGTCAACTGTCAACTGTCAACCGTAAACCCTGCCCATTAAAAAAAACCATGAGAATATTTCTAGCGAAAACACTCCTGGCCATCTCCATCGTAACTCTCTTCTGCACCTGTCCCTTTTCTCTTTTTGCAGCCGAGCCTGACTGGGATAATGAGACCAATGTCCGGGCCCTGCTGGTGCCGAAGGTCGAGACCGTTCTTTCCGGAGAAATTGCCGCCCGCATTCAGAGTATCACCGTTGATATCGGAGATGCGTTTCAGGAAGGTGAGGAGTTGATCCTCTTTGACTGTGAGATGTACCGGGCGGAACTCAGCAAGGCCAGGGCTGAACTGGCTGAGGCGGACAAGACCCATGAGGTCAATACGCGACTTGAGTCGTTCAAGTCCGTAAGCGAACTGGATCTGGCTGTTTCCGCAACACGGATGGACAGGGCAAAGGCAGAGGTCTCGCTCAGAGAGGCCCAGGTCGCAAAATGCATTATTAAGGCCCCTTTTTCCGGCCGTGTGCTGAAGCGACAGGCCCAGCCATATGAGTATGTTGCCCCTGGACAGCCGCTTCTGGAACTCATCGATAACGTTCATTTAAGTCTCCAGCTCTTTGTCCCGTCAAAATGGGTCCGCTGGCTGAAACCAAAAGACCGCTTTACGGTCTGGATAGATGAGACCAGGAAGAAATATGCAGCGCGGGTCTCTGTGTTCGGCGCCCGGGTCGATCCCGTGAGTCAGACCCTGGAGATCAGGGCTGAGATTGAAGGAAGACATCCGGAACTCCTGGCAGGGATGAGCGGCACAGCGATATTCAAGGTTCGCGGGAAGTAATGTATGATGAGAGTGAAGGAACGAACAGTTGTTTTTCTCCCTTCGAACTCCGAACTCCCCATTTTGAATTTTCAGCTTCCGGCATACTTCCTCTTTGTGATACAGTAAGTTATAATCATTTCTGAGTTCTTTACTCTTCCACACAGACATCCATGGACCCATCCGAACAGCAAATTCTTCTCTTAAGCACCATCCTGCAGTTGGAAAAACGGGCCCGTTCCGCCAAGGACCTCTCTGAACTCATCTTTATCATCAACAACGAGACCTTAAAATGCATCAGGTATCGTCAGGCCATTTTATGCCGGAAGCAAAGGTCCGGGAAGATCAGGATTAATGCGGTCTCCGGAGTTGACAGGCCGGACAGTCATGCTCCCTATATCAGATTTATCAAAGATCTGCTTCAGCATCTGGCCAGGCAGCCTGATAACCGTGTGATCCGGCCTGTCTCCGAGGCGGACCTTGATCCGAAGTTTATCGCAGGCTGGAAGGAATGGTCCTGTGGATATGGGGTGTTCTGTCCTCTGATAAGCCCGAAAGAGGAACTGGTCTGCTGGGTCCTCTTTCTTCGAGAAAAGGAGTGGGAAGAATCCGAGACAGCCATTTTTGAGAGGCTTTCTTCCACCTATGCCCATGCCTGGATGGCGATTTCCGGGCGCAGCCCCTGGTATGGTTTTCTGCAGGTACGGTGGGTCAGGCGTATAATCCAGACCGGTGTCCTTGCCCTTCTTATCTGGTGTCTTCTGCTGCCGGTCAGACTTTCCGTCCTGGCGCCTGTTGAAATCGTGCCGCGGAAACCCTTTCTTGTTACCTCAAAAATGGACGGTGTTATTGACACGGTACCGGTCCAACCCAACCAGGGGGTGAAAACGGATCAGCTTCTCTTCCGCCTTGATGATACGGTTTCCCGAAACAACTATGAGGTGACAAGAAAGTCGCTGGCCGTGATCGAGGCTGAGTATAAACGAGCGAGGCAGAAGGCCTTTATGGATGATGAGAGCCGGGCCCGGATTTCATATCTCAAGGCCAGGATCGAGCAGAAGTCAGCTGAGATTGCATATCTGGCTGATGTTTTAAAACAGGGAGAAGTCAGGGCGGAGCGTGACGGCATTGTCGTGTTCAGCGATGTCAACGATTGGCTCGGCAAGCCGGTAGTGACCGGCGAAAAGGTGATGAGTATTGCCGATCCCGGACAGGTGGAGGCGGAGGTCTTGCTGCCGGTAGCCGATGCGATCAACCTGGAACCGGGCGCCGATGTGCTCATCTTCCTGAATGTTGCGCCGGACCGTCCTCTGCTTGCAACTCTCAGGCAGGCAAGCTATGAGGCCGCGATTACGCCTGAAGGCGTGCTTTCGTTCCGTCTGAAGGTGACCATTGACCCAAGGGAGAATGTTGCCAGAATCGGCCTTCGCGGCACGGCCAAGCTCTACGGGAAAGAGGTCACCGTGTTCTATTACCTGATGCGCCGTCCACTTATTGCGATACGCCAGACTCTCGGAGTCTGATGCTGTAGGCGGCCACAGACACCGAATCTGTCCACGATCAGGACGGCCGACATAGCCAACTATAGTCAACCGCCCCGCTCGAAGTCTGCGCTTATCTGCGGACATCTCCGGCGCCTGTGACCGCCTACAGCACCAGACATGAAGTATGGGTTGTCTAAAAATCTCCTCTTGTTTTGGTTACGGAACATGAATTCGAGCCAACAGCCGGCACCATCATCTGAGAAAAATCCGCAGGAAGAGTTTCTGCCGCCTCTGCGTGACGACCTGCGTCTTGTTCCGGGTCCGCCGTTGGATAACGGGACCCCCACCTGGACCCTTCATGACCCTGTCCGCAATCTCTTTTTCCGGATCGGCTGGCTTGAATTTGAACTGCTTGCCCGGTGGTCTTCTCCCGGCAGAGACCAAGTCCGCGTTGATCAGCTCATCAACAACGTTAATCAGTCAACCACTCTTACGGTCGGGCTTGAAGATGTGCAGTCGATGTACATCTTCCTGCTCAACAGTAGTCTTCTGGAGTCGTCAAATCAGACGGCCCTGACAGCGCTTCAGGTAAAGTATGCACGTAAGGAGAACCCGTTTCGCTGGTTGCTGCATCATTACCTTTTTTTCAGGATTCCGCTTGTCAGACCGGACAGGTTTCTCGAGGCGACCCTGCCGGTTGTCCGTATCCTGTGCAGCAGGCCAATGGTTTTTCTCCTGGCTCTCGCTGGTCTCGTCGGTCTCTTCCTTGCTGTTCAACAGTGGGAGACCTTCCGGCACACCTTTGCCTATTTCTTCTCAGTCAAAGGGCTTATGTATTACGGGCTTGCTCTCTTCGGGGTAAAGCTGGTGCATGAGTTGGGCCACGCCTATACAGCGAAATATTACGGTCTCAAGATTCCGACCATGGGGGTTGCGTTTCTTGTCCTCTGGCCCATGTTGTATTCTGATACAACCGAATCCTGGAAACTGACCAGCAGGTATGCCCGGATGTCGATTGTCGCTGCCGGCGCTCTTCTTGAACTTGTGCTTGCCGTGCTTGCCACCCTTCTGTGGAGTTTCCTGCCGGACGGGCCTTTGCGGAGCGTCTGTTTTGTCGTTGCAACCATCACCTGGATCAGTTCCCTTGTCTTGAATTTGAGTCCGTTCATGCGTTTTGACGGTTATTTTCTCCTCTCCGACTGGCTTGATGTCCCCAATCTGCAGGACCGGGCCTTTGCCCTGGGCAAGTGGTTTCTCAGAAAGACCTTTCTCGGTCTTTATGAACCGGCGCCGGACCAGTTCCCAAAGGCCAAGGTCCGTTTTCTCATTGTCTATGCCTATGCAACCTGGCTCTACCGGGTGGTCCTGTTCACGACCATCGCCCTTATCGTCTATCACATGTTTTTCAAGGTGCTTGGCGTCTTTCTGTTTGCTGTTGAGATTGTCTGGTTTATCTTCTACCCCATATACAGGGAGATGGGGCACTGGTGGCTGAAGCGATCAGAGATAGGGTTCTGCAATCGAAATCTGCTGATGACCCTGGCGCTTCTTCTTTCACTTGTCGCTCTTTTTATTGTCCCGTGGAAATCAAATATTGGTGTTCCCGCCCTGTTAAAGACCAGGTCGTTTGCCCGGATTTATCCGCCTGTACCGGCCCGGATTGAAAAGGTGCATGTAGAGGAAGGGCAGCAGGTACGTAAAGGGGATCTTCTGTTTTCTCTTGCCTCACCTCATCTTCTCTTTAAGGAACGTCAGGCAGCGGCCAAACGACGGGCGATTGAGGCGCAGCTTGCGCGGCAGATAACTCACAGTGAACTTCTTGAACCGAGAAAGATCATTCAGCAGCAACTTGCCGAAGTCATCACCGAGTTGCAGGGGATACAAAGGCAGAAAAAACGGCTTGCCATTCCGGCGCCCTCTGATGGTGTTGTCATGGACATGGCAAAAGGGGTGCGTCCCGGGCTCTGGGTGAATACGACACAGCTTCTTGCTCTTCTGGTTGATAAAAGCGGTATGATGGTTGAGGGGTATCTGGGCGAGAGAGAACTTGAAAATGTACAGCACGGAGACCGAGGACTGTTCTATCAGGAGAACCGGGACATGACACCCATCCCCTGCGTGGTGGAAGCAATTGAGAGTATCAGCGCCCGATCGCTGCAGGAACCCTATCTTGCATCCATCTACGGAGGTGATGTGGCGGTACGGATGATGGAATCCGGCAGGATGGTAACAAATGAAGGGATGTACCGGATCCGGCTGGCCCCGCAGGCAGCCGACATGCCCGGGCGGCAGGTTGCCCGAGGCAGGGTAGTGGTAAAAGGGGCGGCAAAGAGCCTCTTCTCCCGTGCCTGGCGGGGAATTTATGCGGTACTGATTAAGGAGAGCGGGTTTTAATATTAACCGGGAGTCCGGCCCTTTTCCAGGCAGAGATGCCTCCGCTGAGGTTATACACCTCTTTATACCCGTTTTTTGCCAGCATCATTCCAGCCGCATAACTTCTCCCTCCTACTGCACAGACCAGCATGATCGCCTTGTCCCGCGGAAGATTCGCCTGCCCCTTTGCCACTGACCAGAATGGCATCATGGTGGCGCCTTCGATGGATCCTACCCGAAGTTCCCGGGGTGTCCGGACATCAATGAGAAGAATGTCGTCGCGGGAATCGAGCAGGAATTTCGCCATCTTGGGGTCGATCGACTGAAATGCCTTTTCTTGATGCTGCACGGTTTTGGAGGTGGTCGCGTCTTTGACCGCAGGTTGTTTTTCCTGCTCTGTATTGCCGGAACAGCCTATTCCTGTCAGCAACAGGAAAAAGACGAGTATAATGCAATATTTCATGATGATTTTATATCATATTTGGAGTTTTTTTTGACATTACTGCCGGTTAGGGTGTAACATCTTATTATGTCTGAAGAAAAAAGGATGGCCAAGAGGATCGAGGCTGATGAGGAAATCACGCTCGTTCTCTGTTCCGGCTCAGAAAATACCGTACTTGCCGGCCCCTTTCAAGGGCTTTTAAAGAATGTTTCAAAAACCGGCGCAGGCCTGCTTGTGTCCCAGGTTGTTGCTGAGCCGTACCACCTTTTCTATACCCCGCGTGATGATTCCTCCAAGATCCTGTATCTGCAGGTCTCTTTCTCCGAAGAAAAACAACTTGCCATACCTTCCTTTCCTATCTGGATGGACTGTGATCATTCCATAGAGGAAACACCCTTTACGATGGGCATCGAGTTTATGACAAAGCCCGGCGATGAACAGGTCAAGGAATTAAACAAGCTCATGAAGGAAATACGAAAGAAAGGAGACGGCTGGCTGAAAGGGCTTTTTTCGTAGACCAACAGGGAAAAGTGCAATAATGAAGATCAATGCAGCCCTGGTTTTCATATCATCTCACCCCCCCCCGCAACCCTAGCGCCAAAATCCTTCAACATACCTCTCTGTAAGGAGGTCCCATGCAGGCCCTTTGTGTGAAAAATGGTCAGTTTTGATTTTCCTCAATTTCTGTTGAAGATAAGGCCTTTCGAATGGTTTCCTGCAGGTCCTCCAGTCTGAAAGGTTTTTTCAGGCAGGCAACAGCGCCGTTTCTTATTTTTTGCTCTACATCCGGTTGCGTGGCCAGCGCGGTCATAATGACGACTTGTATCTCAGGGCAATGTTCCCTGATGAAATCCAGTACCTCCATGCCATTTTTACGAGGCATGCGGATATCGAGCAGAATCAGGTGGTATCTTTTAAAACCAAGTTTGGCGATGCCTTCGAGGCCATCGTATGCGCCATCAACCTCATAGCCGGCCTCTCGAAGGTCTTCCTGAATCATGTCATTCAAG
Organism: Desulfobulbaceae bacterium; assembly: GCA_030627725.1. GTDB lineage: Bacteria > Desulfobacterota > Desulfobulbia > Desulfobulbales > DAOVSZ01 > DAOVSZ01. The sequence goes on along the minus strand of DAOVSZ010000022.1, from coordinate 8,213 downwards.
AGTTTCTCGTCATCAATGACCAGTATCCTCGATTTTTTCGGCAGAGAGAATGCAAGGTCGTCAGATATCCCTTCAATTCTTTCTTTCACTTTTTGAAGCTGGCCACCCTTGTCAAGTGGAAGGGAAATGATGAAAGATGTTCCAACGCCTGGAACACTTCTGGCATCTATCTCACCCCCATTATGTTCGATAATGGAGTTGCAGATCGCCATCCCCAGGCCTGATCCCTTGCCTTTCGTTTTGGTGGTGAAAAAAGGTTCGAAAATTCGTTTTTTGTTTTCTGGTGTAATTCCTTCTCCATTGTCAGTGACCCGTAAAAGGACCATCTTCTGAGAGGCCTTGGCGGAAAGAGTGATTTTGCCGCCACCAGGCAAGGCATGGCCGGCATTGATCAAAAGATTCATCAATACCTGTTCGATCTGCATGGTATCGACAAATGACAGAGGAAGATCGTTCGGGATCCGGTTGTAAAGAAAGATATTTTGAAAACTCGATCGGTCTCGGATAACGGTCAGGACCCGGTCTGCAATTTGACGCACTGCAGCGGGCTGAAAGTCGGATTCTCCCGGTTGGGCCAACTCAAGAATTTCATGGGTGATTTTAGATATACGCTTTCGCTGGCCGGCAAGGATTGCTAAACGTGCAGTGAAACCTGCCGCATCCATATCTCTTGAAATCATTCGTTCCAAAAGTTGTATGTTAAGAGATATAATGGTGAGCGGGTTGTTTATCTCATGGGCGGCTCCTGCTGCTAATTGTCCAACGGTCGCCAGCCGGTGAAAATGGATGAGTTGTTCCTGGTTCTGTTGAAATAAAGAGAGGACATCGAGGCGGGGATTTTCGTCTTTTTTTGGCAGCATGGACACTCCTTGGGTAAGACCGTATGATGAGAAATGGGTCGCTATAACATATGTATGTTGTTGATATTGTAATGAAACAGATACGTTCAAGGATCTTTTAGAAGGCTTTGTTGTTCTCCCAGCTCTGGGTACAACCGACATTGACGGTGGAGCCGTGATAGTGGCAGAGGTTGCATCCAACATCCGAACCACAGTGGAGACCGATATTGTGGCATGTACCGCAGACGTTCAGATACGACCAGTTCCATTCCTTGATTTTTAATTGAGCCGGGCCACTGGTCGTGCCTTCGACCCGGGCGCCGTTCATCATTTTCCGCAACAGGTAGGAGTTGCCTTGTAACACGGTGCCGTGCGGTTCATGGCAGTCCAGGCAGGAAAGAGCGTAATTGGGTGAAGTGGCGGCCAGGGTCGTATCGTATGGTTCTTTGAGAGTGGCGCCGGCTGCTGTCGGGTATGGCGCTCCAAAGCGCGGCGCCCCGCCATGCATATCTCCGCTAAAACTCCAATCTATGGCTGTGAGATAGCCTACAGTCGTGTTCGGGTTGCTTGAAACCGTATTCGTTGCAGGCACCTCGTTTTGATGGCAATCGAGACAGAAGGTGTTGTAATCAGGCATTTTGGAGCCGTCGTGATTGATGATGGCTCCCGGTTCATACAGTAATGTCGATCCATAGGAATAGGGCGGCTGGTAGGTGTTTGCGCCAACAACATCTTTCATGGTTTCACCGGTGTCATCGCCTACGAGACTGTCATGGTCCGACGGTTTTGAGATGGCGGTAAGCGTGGGATCGTCCACGTCTGAGTTTGACATTCGTGCCAGGTGTGGATTGTGGCAGGCGTCGCAGGGGTTTGAGGAATCGGTGAAATACTCGAAATTCGCGTTGGCGTATGTGTAGACATCCTTTAAGTTGTGCTCGGAATGCGTATAGCCTGGGTAGGGGGTGAAGGCCTCCAGGATGCTGTCAACCGTATAGGTGGGATCGTTGGTGTAATTGTAGTCTGCATACGTCTGGATAAAGTTATAGTTGGTGATCTGCATGACCGATCCGGACTCGTTATGGCAGGAAAAACAGATAGTATCAGACTCGTCATAAGGATAGGTAGTAGCCGAAGTGTTAAAATTCTCTGTATAGAGGGCAAAAGGCGAAGGCGCAACGTTGACAGGGGCAGGCTCCTGTCCACCTATGCTGTTATGCTGTTCATGGCAATGGGTGCAGTTGCCGGTGGCGTAGTCCGACACGGATGAACGAAAAACGCCGTTCGTACTGTTGCCATGTCCTGATGAGGTGTATCGTCCGGCAAAGACCGGCGACGGCGAAAGAAATAACGCCAGAAAGAGCAGACAGGGGACAAACTTGAGAGGGGTATGTGTTGAGTATGTTATCAGCATAGGGAGACGGAGTCTTGAATTGAAGGTTCAGGTTTAATTGGGAGCGTTTTTTTGAATGAAGTTTTTTGAAGGAGAATTTTTTGCAGTTTTTTTTGCGGTGAATTTTTTTCTCACGTGAGGGTCCACTTAGTTGCTGTATAACTCAAGAAGTGTGCCAGGTACTGTAGATGCTGGTTAATCTGCTAGAATTTTAATTAACCTGCTGAAATTACTATGTTTAGTTTGTGGGGTGAGGGCCGGAGAGAGTGGCGCCGGATGGCCTACTTTGTGGCACAAAATGACCGGAGGGGCGGGTCTGCCTGACAACTGCTTGAAAATTGGGTGTAATTGAGGGTGGGGCATGTCTGCCCTGCTGTAGGGCGACAATGCCCTGTTACTTTGAGGGGGGCCTGTCGATGTTGAAGTGTTTCATTTTTCGATAGAGGGTCTTGCGGTCGATCTGCAGCGCTTCGGCTGTTTTTCCAAGGTGAAAGGTGTTTTTTTCAAGAGCATGCAGCAGGATCTGTTTTTCAATCTCTTCGAGAAGGACGCTTAAGGGCTTGTCCTGAAGGTCGCAGTTTATTCCGTTTATGTTTTCACCACTCCCCTGATCTGAGAGATCAAGCCCCATGAAATCAAGCTTTTTCAGAATAACGAAACGGTTCAAAGTATTTTGTAACTCCCGCACGTTGCCGGGCCAGTTATATTTTTGCAGCGCCTCTGTTATCTTGGGTGAGAGGGGAGGGACGGTTTCTTTGTCGTAGGATCCGAGGAAATGCTCTACGAGAAGGGGGATATCCTCTTTCCGTTCCCGCAAGGGGGGAATCTGGATCGGGACGATATGGATGCGGTAGAGAAAATCCTGACGCATTCTTCCCTGTTTGACCTCATCAGTCAGGTCTCTGTTTGTGGCGGCAATGATACGCACATCCGGTTTTTTGACCTCGGTGCCTCCAACCGGGGTGTAGCCGTATCCCTCAATCGCCCGTAAGAGACTGACCTGCATGCTGATCGGGAGTTCAGCGATCTCATCCAGAAAGATGGCGCCTCTGTCGCTGATATCAAGAAAGCCAGGTTTGTCTTTTGTTGCGCCGGTGAATGCGCCTTGTTTGTAACCGAAAAATTCGCTTTCCAGCAGGTTGTCGGGGATTGCGCCGCAGTTTACATAAACGAGCTTGTTTTCTTTTCTGTCGCTGTGTTCATGAATGGCCTTGGCCACCAGTTCCTTGCCGGTGCCTGACTCGCCGTAGATGATGACGCTTGCGTCACTTGCAGCAGCGCTTAATATGGTGTCGTAGACCTCCTGCATGGCCCGGCTTTTGCCAATGATGTTCCCGAGTTTATAGCGGTCGGTCCAGGTAGACCTGAGTCGGATGTTTTCCTTACGCAGATGTTCTTCTCTTTCTTTTAAGGAAAGTTCAGCCTGTTTCCGTTCAGTGATGTCGTAGAGGATAACCTGTATTTCATTGACGTTGCCCTGCTGGTCCAGCACCGGCGAATGAATAACGTGATACCATCGCTTGTTTCTGGGGTTTAAAATTTCCTGCCTGGCACGTTGACCTTCAAAAAGGAAACTGTCATCACACCAGGGACATTTTTTTTGAAAACCGAAAAGGGACTCATGACATTTTTGACCGAGAGCTTCCTTTCCAAGGTACTTGGTGAGAGCCGGATTCATATAGGTGATCCTGCATGCCTGATCACAGGTGAAAATAAAACCGGGGAAGTTTTCAATAATATTGACCAGTTTTTTTTCAAGCCCCTTCTGGTAGGCCTTGTTTTGCTTAACAAGAGCGGCCTTTTCAAGGGCCTGGTCCACTGCATGCTTGAAAAGGTCCATATTTGCAATGGGCTTGGTCTGGTAGTTGGCGGCGCCAAGGCGCAGGGCCTTGATGACATCAGTCATTTCCCCTTCGCCCGAGATAACAATGACCGGGATATCGGGGGCCTCGTGGGAAAGGGTTTCCAATACCTCAAAGCCGTCCATCCCGGGCATTTTGATGTCTACCAGGACAATATCCGGGTTGCAGTCGCGAAATGCTTTCAGGCCTTTATCGCCGTTTTCAGCAAGATGGACGGAAAAACCGAAATCGTGAAAGAAATCGCCGACCATTTTCAAGATATTTCTTTCGTCGTCTATATAAAGAAGCGTTGTCTGTTTTTCCGGCATCAGTTCTTATCAAATATCTCACGTATTTTAGCGACCAGAAGGCTTGGTACCAGCGGCTTATTAATAAAAAGTAGTCCTGGTTTCAAAACACCTTTGTGGGCAATGACGTTATCTGTATAGCCGGACATAAAAAGGACCTTTACATGGGGGCAGGCGGCCTTCATCTTGTCTGCCAGTTCGCTGCCGCCCATCTTCGGCATGATGACATCTGTTAACAGCAGATCAAATTTCTTGTCCGTGGTTTCACAGAGATGAAGAGCCTCCTGGCCGTCGTGGGTCCCAGTCACGTTATATCCAAGAGGCTTCAATGTGTCGATAACCAGTTTGAGGATAGAAGGTTCATCATCAACAACAAGAATGCGTTCCGTGCCGTTGGCCATGCTTTTTACCACTCGTTTTACTGCTGTGTCTGCTTCCTCCTGAACTTTTGGGAAGTAAATTTTAAAGGTCGTGCCACTATCAATCTCACTGTAAACAAAGATATGACCCTTAAGCTGCTTTACAATGCCATAGACCGTGGCAAGCCCCAATCCGGTCCCTTTTCCCTTCTCTTTTGTGGTGAAAAAGGGATCGAAGATTTTGTCCTTAATCCCCGGGGCCAACCCTTCTCCCGTATCTGTGACGCTCAGGACTATATATGAGCCTGGCGACACCTCGGCATGCATCCGGCAATACTCTTCGTCTAAGTCGATGACGCCCGTTTCCAGGATCAAACTGCCGCCGGAAGGCATGGCATCCCTGGCATTGACCGACAGGTTCATGATTATCTGCTCTACCTGGCCGGGATCAGCCTTGATACAGCCGTCAAGGTCGTGCAGCATCAGCTCTGTTTCCACATCTTCGCCGATCAGCCTCTTGAGCATCTTGGCCAGATTATTGATGAGGTCATTGAGGTCAATGACCTTTATCTCCATCACCTGTTTCCGGCTGAAGGCCAATAACTGCCTGGTAAGCGCCGCAGCCCGGCGGGCGGAATCATAAATCACCTCCATGCGCTCTTTCAACGGATCGTCTGCATCCAACTTCTTCAAGGTGATTTCACTGTAGCCGATAATGGGGGTCAGGAGATTGTTGAAATCATGCGCCACCCCGCCGGCGAGTCTCCCGATGCCTTCAAGCTTCTGAGACTGTCGGAGCTGTTCTTCAAGGCTTTTACGTTCAGAAATGTCGATGTTATATTCGATGACCTGGATAAGTTCGCCGTTGGTGTCATAGATCGGGTAGCCATACACCGCAAAACTTTTTTCCGTGTTACCGTTTTTGCAATGCATATGTTCCAGAACAACAGGTTTTCCGGTTCGTCGTATCTCGTCGATCGGACAGGGATGCCCACCAAGCGCTCCACAAGGTTCATCGGCGCCGTGAGTGAGCTTGTAGCATTTGTTTTCTTCCGTCAAAGTGCCGAAGTTTGCAGCCGAATTTGCAAGTTTGACGGTGTAGTCCTTCACGTCTATGACGTAGAAGGGATGAGAAAGGGCCTCAATGGTGTTTTTTACCAGATTCTTTTCCGACTCAAGGGCCTGTATGGTTTTCATGAGCCGGGACGTCATGGTATTTAAGGCTTCGGCAAGATCTCCGAATTCATCAAGCCTCTTGAATTCAATTTTTTGTGAGATATTGCCGAGGCTTATCATTCGCGCCGTCGCAGCGAGAGATTCAACAGGTTGAACAAGCTGGCGGACAAGAATAAATCCGAAAGCGATTGCGCTCATCAGGGTCAGAATCAAGATGAGCCCTATAATGAGCAATGAACGGGGCAAATGGCTGAAGGCCTCTGATGCCGGGATTTCGGTCACAACAGTCAGGTTGAGGCCATGGTATCCAAGTTTGCTTGAGGCCACCACTGCCCTTTTCCCTGCCAACCCTTTTATGATGGCCGGGTCATGAGGGACCTGAAAGTGCGTATCCTTCAAGATGACAGAGGGGTTCGGATGCACAACGACCCTGCCTTGCCGGTTCACTATATAGACAATTCCGTTTGTGCCGATTTTTGTTTCTTCAACCAGATTCTGCATCGACATGAGATCCATCTCTGCAACTAAGACACCAACAAAGTCCCGAGACTGCAGGTCCCAGAGAGGAACACTCATTATCATCCCCGGTCGACCGGTCTCTTCATCAAAGAAGACCGGCCCGTAATAGCTCTTTCCAGTCTGCAGCGGGACAAGAAATTCGTCAGTCTCGGATCTGTCATGCAGATCGTCCTCAGTGAGAAGACGAAAGAGAGATTGCCTGGCAATTTCTCTTCCCACCTTGTCAAGCAAGGCGGCTTCATTGAAAACATGTCCGTGAACATCCTTTTTGGAAGCGGACAGAAACTTTGAGAGCAACAGAGATTGCTGTTCTCGCGACATGCCGGGAAGATAATTGGTCTTCAGGAGTGTATATAATTTGTGCTCTTGTGCATGAAAATAAAAGGCAAGATTTCTGGCCACCTGTTTTGTCAGCTCATGCTGGAGCTCCTCCCCCTGAGTTTTTTGGACGGTAAAACTCTGCCAGCTGAGAATGATTCCCATCAGGAGGAGAGGGACAATCGCTAGGAAGATTAAAGATCTTAACAATCGTTTTCTGATTGTGTTTTGTATCATGCAAGGCCTCTCCGGTTTGTTTAGCGATAAATAAAATCGGCCTGAATGAGGATGTCATTCGGGACCGTGATGCCTGTCGCATCTGCTGTTTTCTTGTTGACTTCAAGAAAGAAGAGGGCCCTTTCAGCCGGGATATCGTTGACGCTGACTCCCTTAAGGGCCAGATGGGCCAGGCGACTCGCCTGGGCCCCGGTTTCAAAGAGCCGGGGGCTGTATGCGATAAGGGCGCCTTCTTGTGCTTTTCCAATTGCTGCGCCGGTGGGCAGCTTCTTTTGAATGGCAGTGTTGATGACCTTTGCGGTATGAGAGGATATAAGGATTGAATGAGTGATCAGGATCGCATCCATGTCCGGAGGAATGGCGGCCAGGGCGGTATCAAGCTCCTGGGTGGTGTTTACTTCAGCAACCCTCAGCTTAACCCCGAGATGGTCCGCTGTTTTTTGAAAGGCGTCAAGACTCTGTCTGGCAGCTTTTGTGTCAAACTTTACCGGGACATAAATATTTTTGATGTCAGGGCTAAGCGCGACGAGCCACTCAAGGGCCTTTGGGCAGCTTCCTCTGATCTGTATGCCTGTCAGGTGACCCCCGGGATGGGCGAGGCTCTCGATGACATCGGACTTGACAGGATCATACATTGCAAAAACCACAGGAATGTTTTTTCCAAGAGTTGCTTCTTTTATCTTTTTTGTTGCAGGTGTTGTGGCGCAGAAGATCAGATCAACATTCTTGGTGAGCAGGTCTGTTATGGCCCCATCAATGTCGAACCGTCCCGTGTATTGTATAATCGTGACATTTTCACCTTCAATATACCCTTTTTCCTTCAGGCCTTCGATAAAGCCACGGTTCATTTCTTTCGTGCCGAGATTTGGATTTACCACCCCGACTAGAAAGTTTTTTTGTTCGGGAGGTTCTGTTTTCACAATGAAGTAGAGAGCAATTCCGGCACATACCGCAACCATGGCAGCCACGAACCCGATAACGTTCTTTTTCATTTTTTCTCCTCTACTTTTTCGGAATACGAAATGAAAAAATATGATCTATAAAAATCATAGCCTATGCGAGAAGGCCTGATCGTTCAAAAATGGGGTGCAGCTGAATAGTTACAAAATATGATCTATAAAAATCATAGCATATTGTCAATTTAAAACAAAGAATTCTTAGGGTGGGGCATAAGGTAACCTTTGGGGATTGATGAAAGAAAATATAATGAACAGGGGCCGGTTGTA
>DAOVSZ010000294.1 GCA_030627725.1 Desulfobulbaceae bacterium | reverse complement strand
TCCTGCCGTGTCCTTGCAGGGTCTTCATCGTAAAGATAATAGAGATAGCGCTCAAAATTGCTCGCCACCTGGATGTCCATGGACGGACTGCTGGTCGGCACAACAGCGCTGATCGAGTAGTCGCCGTTATTGATAAATCTGGTCAGAAGGTTGTTTTCGTTTGTTGCCAGCACCAGTTTGCGGATGCGGCCAGGCAGAAGGCGTCTTGCCACAAAACCTGCAAAGATATCGCCGAAATTTCCTGTGGGAACGGAAAAATCAACGGGCACACTGCCTGCTGTCCCGGACACTCGAAGATATCCGTAAATATAATAGACCACCTGGGCCACGATACGCGCCCAGTTGATTGAGTTCACGGCGCCGAGCCGGTATTTTTCTTTGAAGGCAATATCGTTGAAGATGGTCTTGACGATAGACTGACCGTCGTCAAATGTGCCCCGGATTGCGATGTTGAAGACGTTTTTGTCAGTGACCGTTGTCATCTGCAGTTCCTGGATCGGGCTGACCCTTTTGTGCGGGTGGAGGATAAAGATGTTAATCCTTTCCTTGCCCCGTACGCCATAGATCGCAGCGCTTCCGGTATCGCCCGAGGTGGCGCCCAGGATATTCATCTTGTCGCCTGATTCAGAAAGAAGATATTCAAAGACATTTCCCAGAAACTGCAACGCCAGATCTTTAAAAGCAAGTGTCGGGCCATGAAAGAGTTCAAGGATATGAACGTTGCCGTGCGTCACAACCGGCGTGATCTCAGGGTCCGTAAAGGTGGCATAGGAGCGGTTGATCAGGTCCTTGAGATCTCTTGGCGGGATATCGCTGATAAAAAGCGACAGGACCTCAAAGGCAAGTTCCTGATAGGTAAGGCCCTGCCAGGCTTTCATTGTTGAATCATCAACAACCGGAATGGTTTCAGGAAGAAGAAGCCCGCCATCGGTTGCGAGACCCATCATGACGGCCTCTTTAAAATCAACAGGCGAAATTCCGCCTCGTGTGCTTATGTATTTCATGTTCTTAATTAATGGCCACGAAATCCACGAAAGGACACTGAATCTTTTTTTCTTTCGTGTGCTTTCGTGGATTTCGTGGCTAATTTATGGTTAAAAGTGAAAAGTTTTTACTTCTGCCTTCTTACTTCTGCCTCTGTTGCAGTTCAAGAAGACATTCTCCTTTCATATCTTCCGGGACAGGCAGGCCCATCAGGGTAAGGATTGTCGGCGCGATGTCTTTTAATGCACCTCCCTGCCGCATCGTGCTGCCTTTATGCCGGTCGCTGATCACTATGAAGGGCACGGGGTTCAAGGTATGGGCCGTGTGCGGTCCGTTTGTTGTTGTATCAAACATGGTTTCGGCATTGCCGTGGTCGGCTGTAATAAGGGTTATGCCGCCCATTTCCTTTACTTTGAGAACGAGTTCACCGATGCACCTGTCAACCGTTTCGCAGGCCGTAATCGCGGCCGGAAGAACTCCGGTATGGCCGACCATATCGCCGTTTGCAAAGTTCAGGACGATCAGGTCATAGTCCTCTTTTGAAAGCCGGTCGAGTAACTCCTCCTTGACCTCGTTGGCGCTCATCTCCGGTTTCAGATCGTAGGTCGCAACCTCCCTGGGTGAGGGGATGAGGGCCCTGTCTTCCTTAAGAAAAGGCGCTTCGCGGCCACCGTTAAAGAAATAGGTGACATGGGCGTATTTTTCCGTTTCAGCGATGCGCAGCTGTTTTAAGCCATGGCGGCTGATCTCCTGGCCGAGGATGTGAGTAAGAGACATTGGAGGAAAAACCACTGGAAAGGTAAAATTTTTCTCATACCGGGTCAGAGTGACATACTCGGCAAGGTGCGGCTGTTTTTTGCAGGGAAATTTATCAAAGTCTTTGTCTGTCAAGGCATGGGTCAGCTCACGGGCCCTGTCCGCCCTGAAGTTGAAGAAGATGATCGTGTCATTGTCGTTGATTGTGGCTATTGGCGCTCCTGAAGTGTCCTGCAGTACGGTCGGTTTGATAAATTCGTCCGTCTCGTCCCGCTGATAGGCATTCTCTATAGCGGCAACCGGGTCGTCGGCAATGACTCCTTTGGCGTCAACAAGAGTCTGCCACGCAATCCGGACACGGTCCCATCTGTTGTCCCTGTCCATGGCATAATAGCGTCCGGATATGGTGGCGACGCGTCCTGCTCCGATTTCTTTCAGCGCGACTTGTAGTTGCTGCATATAGCCGACGCCGCTTTTCGGAGGGGTGTCGCGGCCATCCATAAAGGCATGGACAAAGATTTTCGTCAGGCCTTTTTCTGCCGCCATGCGGATCAGGGCAATCAGGTGGTTGAGATGGCTGTGGACCCCGCCGTCCGAGACCAGGCCCAGGAGATGCACGCTGGAATTTTTCTGAAGCGCATTGGCAAAGGTATTCACCAGGATTTCGTTTGTATTCAACTCGCCTAATTCAATGGCCTTGTTGATTCGTGAATAGTCCTGGTAAACGACCCGGCCTGCCCCGATGTTGAGATGCCCGACCTCGGAGTTGCCCATCTGACCTTCCGGCAACCCCACCGGGCCGTTGTGGGCGGCAATTGTTGTTGAGGGGTATGTCTCGGCCCAGTGGTCCATGTTCGGAGTGTCGGCAACATAGACCGCATTTGTATCATTGTGCTCCCCACAACCCCATCCGTCAAGAATGGCAAGCAGCAAGGGTTTCGGTCTTTGCATTCTTCTCCCTTCTCGCTTCTCACTTCTGCCTGAAGTTTTTAATATCTATCCTTTTCGCGTCATGCCACAACCCTTCAAGATCATAAAACGCTCTGGTCTCGGAGTAGAAGATGTGGACAACGACATCGTTATAATCGAGCAGGACCCAGAGACCTTCGTTGAGCCCTTCGGTGTTGGAGTCCTTTATCTTTTTCTGCCTGAGTTCGGCATCGACCGCATCTGCAAGTCCCTGGACATGCCGGGTCGAACGTCCGCTCATGATGACAAAATAATCAGTAAAAGAAGAAAGGGTGTGCACATCCAGGATCATCACGTCTTCCGCCTTTTTATCCAAAGCAGCCTGGGCTGATAAGCGAGCAATTTCAAGGCTTGTTTTCTGCAGATGTTTTTTCTGAATTTTTTTCATAAATTGGAGTGAAAGAAGTATATAGTGAGTGTTTGCCAAGAAATGAGGATTTATGGACAGGCACTAGTTAATTGCACGGCCCCAGACGTCTTCCGCTCATCTTCTGGGTCATATGCATTGGTCCCATGCCGGGATTGTTGATCGTCATTTCCATCGACCCCTGAAAGCTATTGCCGCTGTACGTAATTTTTCCTGTGCTTTCCATCGGCGCCTCGCCGGTGCACTTCATTGACCAGTTTACGGTATCGCCGCTCGTTTTTGTGCTCGTTATGGTGCAGTTTTGACCGGGCTCTGCCTTTTGCGGGACCATGTCCTTCTTGGTCAGGCACTGGGTGAAGGTCACCGCAGGCATGGCCATCGGCATCCCCGGCATATTCATCGTTGATGTGATCTCCCAGAGCCCTTCTTTTATG
>DAOVSZ010000305.1 GCA_030627725.1 Desulfobulbaceae bacterium | reverse complement strand
TGTTCGCTTTGCCTTCCACAGGAGGGGCAGTGATGCTTATCTTGAGCGCATCCCCATGCAGACCGATGATCCTGTTGCGGGATGCCTTTGGCTGCACATGGACTGTGAGCGCTATTCCACCGCTTTTATCCTGCGAGAGATATGGCATGTTGAAAAAGGTATACAGGGATAGAAATTACCAGAAATGAAAGCTCGGCAGCCGAAAAAAGCGGCCGGCTGAAAATTTTCAGTCGGCCGCTTACATGTATTTATGAAGAACTGGAGAAAAAGAAGAATTTTTAGTTTTCTTTCTTTTCCTCTTCGCCGGCAATGGAAATATTCGGTTCAACCTCGTCGAGCGGATCTTCGAGGCTGAAGATCATATCTCCTTCCAGGTCGGGAATCGAACTTACCGAGGCCTCGTCTGCTTCGTCCTCTGGTTCCATTGAAAGTGAAGCTGCCGGTTCTGATGAAGCGTCCTCTTCTTCGATCGGCATTGTGGTCATATCATCAGGCAGATCGATTTTCGTGTACAGGTCCGAGATGTCGGTCGGCGGAAGCTCATCATCATCATTTTCTTCTTCAGCAGGAGGGGCCTCCTCGGATTCCGGCTCCATTTCCGGCTCTTCGTAAGAGGAAAGGTTTTCAAAAGGCGGTGGCTCCGGTTCATCTGCGGCTGTATGCATGACGGATGACGATATGGCCGGAGGAAGATCTTCAAAAGATTCCTCCAATTTGGTCATATAGGTCTCCAGGAGATTCCTGACATCAGATTTGACGGCCTCTCGAAGGGCCTTCAGGTCATCGACCTGTTTTTCCAGCCCTGCTATCTCGGAATGCGCTTCGTCGCGAAGCTGTCTGGCCTGGTCACGCGCCTCGGTAAGAAGGTCCTCTGCCTCTTTGGCGCTTTTTCCCTTCATCTCATCAGCGACCTTCTGGGCTGATATCATAGCATCCTTAAAGGACTGGTCCTGGTCGTTGAAGGTGTGCAGATCGCTGGTCAGCGACTCGATCTTTTTTTTGAGAAGTTTGTTTTCCTGAATGATTTCCAGAAAATCCTCGGCAATTTTTTCAAGAAAGACGTCAACTTCATCAGTATCAAAGCCACGGAATCGAACATGGAACTGCTGGGACTGGATGTCTTGCGGTGTCAAAGTCATTGAGTAACTCCTTCGTTGTGTAAGCGATCACAGAAACCTTATCTCCTTCGAAGTCTCACAGGCTCGCTTATCTGTCATCGGCCTGTTCACGTAGCACCAGTACAGTTCACAAGCCTCTTTCGCGGATATGCGGCCCCTGTGAACGCTTACAATGTGTTGGACAGGTCAGACGGTAGCCTTATCCCGTCAGTTACTTCGTTGTAGCTGATAACAGGGGTAGGCTGCCGGAGCAAGGCTCTGCCACCGTGATATTTACATATGCTGAAGCTGTTACACAATATATTATCGTGAATTGAAGAAAAAAATCAAATGAAAACAGCAACTCTTGGATTAGCCGAACATGCCGCCGATACTTCTCAAGGTCGGGACGAGAAAACTCTGGAGGAAGATAATCGCGACGATCAGGAGCATGGGTGAAAAATCAATGCCGCCTGCAAAAAGGGGAACCACCCGGCGGATTCGCGAGAGGACCGGTTCTGTTACCTCATTGAGGAACCTGACGATCGGGTTATAAGGGTCCGGGTTGACCCATGATATGATGGCGCGGCCAATGACGATCCACATATAGGCGCTTAGGCTAAAATCAACGATGGTGGCAAGGGAGCGAAAAAAATTAGAAAGGACGAACATGACAATCTCCTCTTATGAGTTTTGTATCATTTTCTCTGCAACCTCTCTGATCGCCCGGCTGGCCTTGGTGTCCGGCGTCTGCAGAAAATAGGGTTTCTGGGCCCGAAGGGATTTTATGACGTTTGCGTCCTGGGGCAGGGCGCCGAGATAGAGGGGGTTGATCTTCAGAAAGGTGGAGAGCACGGCGCTCATATTGTCAAAGACCTCTTTTCCTTCCTTTTTTGATTTTACGTTATTGATGAGAAGGTGAAAGGTTGTTTTCTGCTGCCGGGTGTTCAATACCTTGATCAGGGCATAGGCGTCCGTCATCGAGGTCGGGTCCGGAGAGACGATGACGATGTTCTGCTGCGCCCAGTTGTTGAACCAGAGCACCGACTCGCCGATACCGGCAGCCGAGTCAACGAGCACATAGTCAAACATGCCGGTGATCCCGTCAAGGGCATTGGTGAGAAAGGCCTGTTCCTCATAGGAGAGGCTGGCCATTTCCGGGACTCCGGAGCTCGCCGGCAGAACAGAAAAGCCGGGGGTAATTTCAACCAGGATGCTGGATGGGTCTCGGTCTTCTTCTATGGTTTCTCGAATAGTATGACGGATGTTGAGACCTAACAGGACATCAACATTGGCCAGCCCGAGATCTCCGTCGATCAGCAGAACTTTCTTTTTGCGATCAGACAATGCACATGCCAGGTTTACGGCAAAGGTGGTTTTTCCCACACCGCCTTTCCCGCTGCTGATACAGAGAATTTGAGGTGTATTCTGTTTCATAATTTTTTTACTACTCCCGGTAAGCGGTCACAGGATTAAATTAAAAAGTTGGACCCTCTCCTCCGCCGTAACCTGACAGGTCTGAGGGTTTCTGATCTGAGACTGGTGGCAGACCCTGTCTTTTCCCTGTTTTTTGGCCCTGGCCAGTTCTTTTTCCGTTCGTGCAATAAAGTGCGAAGCATCCAGCCGGACCGTGGTGGTATGGCCGATACCGATGCCGATACTGACAGTAAGGGGAACAGGTCCTTCTTTTCCATGAAGAGTCTCGTCCTTGACGTTCTTCCGTATTGCTTCGGCCCGCTGGACTGCCCTGCCGAGATTTGTCCCAGGCAGAAGAACGGTAAAGACCTTTGTATCATATCGGGCCAGGGTATCAATTTTGTGCAGGCAGCCGCCGATGCGACCGGCAATATTGTGTAACATCTCCTGCTTTGCTTTGTCAGCCATTTTTTTCGTAATGCGCTCAAAGTCATCTATTTCAATAAAAAGCATGGAGCAGGGAAGTCTGGTTCGCTCCACGCGTTCGATCTCGGTCTCAAGAAGGGTCATGAAAGAGTTTTTTGTCGGCAGGTCGGTTGTCGGATCGAGCAGGGCCTCGCGGTGTTCGGCGGAAGATGATGAAAGATTGTTCCGTTTTGTGCCGGTCCAATCGGTATGCGAAAGGCTGTCGAGCATGGACTTCAGTTCTGTTGCCGGCAACGTGTTATCAAGCAGTATCAGACCGCACGTGCGGTTATGCCGCCTCGTAAGCCGCCTGATCCGGACAGATCTTTCTTGTGCCTTTT
>DAOVSZ010000237.1 GCA_030627725.1 Desulfobulbaceae bacterium | reverse complement strand
TGATTCAGGGGTCAGGGGTCAGGGGTCAGGGGTCAGGGGTCAGGGGTCAGGGGTCAGGGGTCAGGGGTCAGGGGTCAGGGGTCAGGGGTCAGGGGTCAGGGAAGGAAAAACTGAATGTCAGCCTTCGTCAACTTTTTTCACTTTTCACTTTTAATTTTTCACTGGAAGACTTCTTTCTTCCAGCTTTCTGTTTCTCACGCGGATACCTTTCCCTGATATACTCTTCCTCCTCCTCCGGCGTTCTCACGATGCCGTCCAGTTTCGCCTCAAGTAATGCATTCAGGATGGTCTTGAAAAGAGGGCCGGGCCTGTATCCCATCTCCTTCAGCCTGTCTCCCTGGACATGGGTCTTTACATGCCTCAGATGCGTCACATAGAGAGAAACCGCCTTTTTCCCGGCCTGTTTTCTGGTGAGCGCCATCAGATAGAGAAGCCCCTCATGCGTCATCCCCTGCAGGAGGAGATAAATCTCACTTGGCCGCAACTGTGAATATCTGTTCAGGACCCTCACGATTCTGGCCGCATCCACCTTTTCCTTCATCAGGATCAGCCGATACCGCTCCGGCACCTCGAATTTTTTAAAGAAAGAGAACGTCGCCCTGGCCGGGACCCTTGCCAGGAGCGCCAGCATATACACCATCCACTGGCGGCAGCCTTCATCAAGATACAGGAGTTTATGCCAGGACAGCGCCCTGTGCGTCTCCTCAAGAATGCTCAGAAGCCGCGGGTCGAGTTTCAGACTCGGGATGAGAAACTGCAGCAGGTTGAACTGCGCCACTCTTCGGATGGCGGAAAGCGGGTTCTCCTCGGAAAGAATGAGCTTTAATTCGACAAAGAAACGCCGTCCGAAAAACCGGTCAAAGAGCTTCATCTTCACTGCATTCTTAATAAGCTTCTCCGTATGGCGCCCTATCTGGAAACCCATGCGGTGCTCAAAACGGATGGCCCTGAAAATTCTTGTGGGATCTTCGACAAAACTCAAGTTATGCAGGATGCGTATCTGCCTGTCTTTGATGTCGTTCTGGCAGTTGAAGAAATCCACCAGGGTCCCGAAGCTGTCCGGATTGAGATGGAGGGCAAGGGCATTGATGGTAAAATCACGCCGGAACAGGTCCAGCTTGATCGAACTCGACTCCACGGTTGGAGCGGCAGCCGGATATTCATAATACTCAAGCCGTGCGGTGGCAACATCGATCTTAAAACCGTCCGGCAGGATGACAACAGCGGTGCTGAATTTTTCATGCGTGCGCACCTTGCCCTTAAAATGATACGAGAGTTGCCTCGCAAAATAAATGCCGTCACCTTCAACAACGATATCAAGGTCGGAGTTCGAGACGTGCAGCAGCAGGTCCCGGACAAAGCCGCCTACCGCATAGGCTGCACACCTGTTTTTCTCTGCCACCTCACCGATTGTCCGTAACAGCACAATCATCTTTTTATCAAGGAACCCGGCCATCAGACTGTTCACATTCCGGTTACGTTCAGATGAAGGCCTCTGCTCGGGGTTCAGAAGATTTTTCGGCAGATTTGCAGGATCGTTTACCAGGATATTTAAGAGATCGGTCCTGGTAATTACCCCCTCGACTTTTTCCTCACGAACAACCGGGATAAAACGCTGGCGGTGTTCAATGATCAACTCCTGAATGTCGGCAAGAGTTGCCGAAGGAGAAAGCGTTGCAAAATCGGTCGACATATATTCCGTCACTGGAAACTCGCCCAGCCCGTGAAAGATGGCCTTTTCCACCACCCGTCTTGAGATGATACCCAAAATTTTTCTCTCTGCATCCAGGACCGGCAGAACTGTAAGATTGTAACGGGTCAGCATCCTGTTTGCCTCAAAGATCAAAATATCAGGGGCAACAAAGATCGCGGGAGACGACATGAGTTCACTGGCCAGGCTTGCAGGGCGTACATGTTTGTGCAGGAGCTGGATGAGCTTCTCGGTCGCCTCAATAAGTGTCATATTCTTGATCGATGCGGAAGCGGCCGAGGCATGCCCGCCGCCGCCGAGTTCCATCGCGATCTTTCCCGCATTGATTTCCGGAATCCTGCTTCTGGCAATGACATAGATCCTCGACCCCATCCTGGCAACGGCAAAGAGGTTGTTGAGGTTCTCCATATCCATGAAACGCCGGACCAGGAGGGAGAACTCATCGATATATTCATTGACCGAGAGTTGTGCCACCACCACGTCAATGCCCTGCATGGTGTATGTTGTGGCCGACTTGATCAGATCGTTGAGAAGAGTTACTTCGTCGGCAGACATTTCATGTGAAATAAGTTGGGAAACGGCATGAAGATTTGCCCCCTGGCTGAGCAGCCAGGCCATCGCTGTCAGGTCCTCCGGCGTTGTTGTATCAAAGGTGAACGATCCGGTATCCTCATGGATTGCCATTGCCATCAGGGTGGCTTCATCCTTCGTGATGATGATCTTTTTTTCCTGGAACAGATGCGCAAAGATGGTGGCGGTCGAACCTACCTGCCTGACTATTTCGACATCGCCTTTCAGGTCGTCGTCGCCGGCCGGGTGATGATCGAAGATATGGACCTCAATCTCCGGATTCTTGAGGCATTCTGCAAATTTCCCGATACGGCCCGGCTGACGGGTATCAACAAGGATAAGCCGTTCGACTTCGTGCAGGGGAATGTTTTTGATCCGCTGAAAATCACAGAGATACTCTCCTGACTGAACAAGAAATTCCCGCAGATTTTTTTCCTGCGACCCGGAAAAGACGAGAACAGCATCGGGATACAGCTTCCGGGCTGCAATCATCGAGGCCATGGCGTCAAAATCGGCATGCAGGGGAGTGGTTATTACGTCCATTTTCAAGCGGTTAACGGTTTACAGTTTACGATTTACAGTTGATGGAGTTTTATCTCTTAAATTTGTAATCCACAAACCGTAAACTGTAAACCGTAAACTGTAAACCGTTAACCGACAACTTTTCAGAACTGTTCAACAAAGCGGGACGTCCATATTTTTTCTTGCTTTTTAAGACCTGTTTCTATCAATATAAAATAGGCAACATTATAAAATAGGCAACATCAAATATGGTCTTTACCGTCGGCCGCCTGCATTGTAAATCATAAATATGGTGTCCTTATTATGCCTGTCACGAAAGTCCTCTATGTAGAAGACGATGAAATTGTCCGCCGCGCTATTGTCAACTATATGACAACTCTCGGCTATTCGATGCTGCAGGCCGCTGACGGCCAGGCAGGTCTTGATCTTTTCCGGGAGGAGGCGCCGGATGTCATCCTGACCGACCTGAGGATGCCGAAGATGGACGGTCTGCAGCTTCTGTCCGTCATCAAGGATGAAGCTCCCGACACCCCGGTGATCATCGTTTCCGGGATGGGGACCATCGATGACGCTGTTAAGGCCTTAACGCTGGGGGCCTGGGACTATATCATCAAACCGGTCAGCGATATGGCCATTCTTGAACATGCGGTCAACAAGGCCCTTGAGCGGTCCAACCTGGTCCGGGAGAATAAACAGTACCAGCGCCACCTTGAAGAGGAGGTCGAAAAAAGGACAGCCGAGTTGCTCCAGGCCCAGAAGATGGAGGCCATCGGCACCCTGGCCAGCGGCGTGGCCCATGATTTTAACAACATGCTCAATGCGATCCTGGGCTATACGGATCTGCTGCTTCAAGACACCCCGGCGGAGAGCCGCCAGTACACGCGGATTGCGGAAATCAGCAAGGCCGGCCAACGGGCAGCGGAACTGGTCAACCAAATTCTGGCCTTCAGCCGGCAGACCAGGCAGGAGCCGATTGCCTTGCATATGCAGCGTCTGATAAAGGAGTGCCTGACACTTTTGCATGGATCGCTGCCTGCAACCATTGAAATCAATGAACAGATTGATGCCTTGTGCGGGGCAATCTACGCCGACCCGACCCAGATTCACCAAGTGATAATGAATCTCGCCACCAATGCCTACCATGCCATGCAGGAACAGGGGGGGCGTCTTGGTATCGAGCTTGTTCAAGTGGAATTGGCCCCGGGCGATGTCTCGGACCTGCCGCCCGGACCATACGCCCGCCTGCGCGTGACGGACAGCGGTCACGGGATTGAGCCGGAAATAATGCAGCGGATTTTTGACCCCTATTTTAGCACCAAAAAATCGGGAGAGGGCACCGGTCTCGGTCTGTCCACGGTCCACGGCATTATCAAAAGCCATAAGGGCGAGATAACCGTTCTGAGCAAGCCAGGCCATGGCGCCAATTTTACCGTCTATCTTCCGGTGACCAAACAGGAAGTTATTGAAGAGGAGAAAGAGCGGGAAGAAACCGCCTTGCCGATTATCAATAAGCGGGTGCTTTTTGTTGATGATGCCCTGTTCAACGTACAGCTTGGCCGGGAGATGTTGAGCAGCCTCGGCTGCGAGGTTGTGGGGGTGTGTGACAGCGAGGAGGCCCTGCAGCTGTTCCGTGACGATCCGGACCATTTCGACCTCGTCGTCACCGACCAGACCATGCCGAAAATGACCGGTATGAAGCTGGCCCGAAAGCTTCTTGAACTCCGGCCCGGTCTGCCGATTATCATGGTGACCGGCCACGGCGACCTTGTGACGGAGACGCAGGCAGCAAAAATCGGCGTCCGGGAATTTCTCATGAAACCATTACGGCTTGACACTCTCGCGCAGGCGATGGGCCGGGCCATAAGCCATGTCCCGGCTCCTTCCCATGGCGAGTCCCCCATGACCGAAACAGCCGGCCCTCCCCCCTCCCGGCAGAACCAACTGAAGCCCGTTGACCTGCAGGCGATAAAAGACTATCTGGCGGCAAACTACCCCATGGAGCCGGACACGATGGACTCTCTGATAGCAGGCGCCGGGAAAACCCTGCGCATGGAGTTTGTCAAAATGGCCGGGGCAATGGAAGCGCAAGACCAGGAAACCATCTCCGATACGGCCCATACGATCAAGGGCTGCCTGTTGAACCTGGGTGTCACGGAATGGGCCGAATGCGCCAAATTTATTGAAAAAACCGCCCTGCAGGATACAACCTGCTCTTTTGATGCCCAGGCAAAACAACTCCGGGAAGGACTTGAATGCCTGCTC
>DAOVSZ010000135.1 GCA_030627725.1 Desulfobulbaceae bacterium | reverse complement strand
ACGGCATTTTCATGCTGCATCATAACAGCCCGGTTCAACCTGAAACGGTTAGGCCGGGTACAAGAAAATATTACGGAGTTTCCGGCGCATCAACCGTCGCATCAAATGTGACGCTATCGAGAAACACCCGTCTTTTAGCATAGAAACTAACCTCAACTTCATAGGTGTAAGTACCAGTAGCAGGATCATAGTTTCCGGGTACAGGGATGAATTCATACTAGGTAGCTTACCCTTCGCTATAGGAATTAATCCTTGTTTTGGTCTTGTCATCCCAGTTTATTACGATTTTAGCCCAACCGACAGGCAGACCACTCAACGTCAGGTTGCCTGCCATAGAGCCGGCTTGTGTCCAGTCGGTTACGATGTCAGATGGAACGCCAACAACATTACCCTGGACAGAGGTTGATTTGACGGAACAGTCCTGGTCACCGACAGGTGCGGTCACATAAAGATTGACAGTCCACAGCCCTTCGTTATTAAAGGTGTGGGAGGCGTTGGCTCCATCATATTCAGTCTGGGTCGGATCCTGGACGACCCACCTGTACTCTGTGCCGGGAGCATCACCACCGGTATCTGCGATAAGATCAACCGTATCGCCCTGGTTAATGTCAGCGCCATTGGCCGGACTGGTGATTTCCGCATCGGTGGGAACGCCGATGGCCTCGAGATACGCCACATAATCAGCCCGTCCGAAATATTGGGTTTCTCCGTCCAAGGCGCTGGTAATGGGATCGGCCTCATACATTGCGCCGCCCAGTTGCAGCTCGGCAGCATGACCGGACGCCGGGTTGACCCTGATCTGGTTCCCTGCGGTGGCTTCAAAGTAGAGCCCGCCGACAACACCATTTGCGTCATCCCCTTCAACAACGGTAAAACCGTAGGTTCCGGCTGCCAGAGCGCCATTGGCCCTTTCTGAACCATCCCAGGCGTCAAGAAGCGAGGATACATCGATAACCACGCCGGTGGGCGAGGGATTCTGCAGGGTATGCCTGGTGACAGTGACGCCGTTGTCAGACGAAACATCAATCATCACATACCAACCCTTGGCATTGGCGGCCTGGGCTGCCGCAGTCGGGAAACTGATGGCTGCGGAACTGGCAATGGACTCTGACCAGGCGGTGGTTGGTTTCAGAAAGGTGGACTCATAGATAAACTCGTCACGAGTCACATCAGCCCTAATGTGACCGCTGGCCGAAATCTCAACTGCAACAGTGCGGTTTCCCTTCTTGTTCTTGATATTTGGGTGAAAGTCGGTTTTCTGGGTGCGGCCGTTCACCTTGGTAAAAGGCGTTCTTGTGTCGCCCAGATCAACCTCGAGCATATCGTGATTGATCACGTCATAGCTGCCGTTAAAAAAACCGCCGCCAAGACCAGAATCCGCCGGTGCGTGGCAGTCGCAGCAACCGTTGGCGCCCCAGGATTCCTGTTTCGGAGAGACATTATGGTTGACCTTGAAAAGCACGCCCATGGTGGAAATCATGGACTTCACGGTTTTGTCGGAAACACCCAGCTCTTCCTGCAGGGCCGTATTAAAGGCTGTTGCGCGGGCAACAACATCGTCAGCTTCGACACGACCAAGTTTATCCTCGGTGATGTTGGTCCAGCCGTTTGCCTCGTTGATGTTGCGTACATGGTTCATCAGGTAGGCGTCCATACCGCCGCCACGGCCATCGTTGTTGCCGTCAAAATCAATATCATTCTTGTCGCGCCAGAACATGGTCACCAGAGAACTCGCCTTGAGCAGCTTGCCGTTAAACCAGGAGAGGGCCAGATGGTCATAGGTGTCCCGTTCCACATAAAAATTTTCATGGTCTGCCAGGCGACCGTCATGATCCTCGCCAGTGGCGTCTACCAGACCGCCGCCGGAATAATGCCGCAGTTTGCTGACATGGCAGGCCGAACAGTCCATAATGTCGATATGGGATGCATCGGCATCACCGTTGATACTGTCCTTGCTCTGACATTTTTTGTCCGTCAGGCCGGCATTGGTATGTTTCAAGGTGGGATCCGGAGCATTTTTCCAGCCCTTGACGCCGCTGCCGTCATCAACATGGCAGTAGTAGCAGTCATAGGTACCGGCGACATCCTTGGCATTCCACACCGAACTGAACGGAGCGTTGCCCTTGGAGGGATCACACTGGCCAAGATCGCCACTGCTTGCCAAGCCGCTTTCGCCCACCGGGGCGTCCGGCACTCGCTGGTGACAACTCATACAGCCCAGTTTGCTGCTGTGCACGTCCCATACAGCATCATCTGCCACCCAGTGATCGCCGCGCTTCTTCCAGTCAACCTGACGGTTGCCTTCTTCTTCCAGGCCGAACCCGGTACCCATATGGCAGGAAGCGCAGTTATCAGATGGCGGGGTGCCCATGATCTTATCGACAAAGGCTTGGGTCAGAACGGTATTGCCACCGATGTCCTGAACGTAATCCTGATTATACGCGCCAATTGTTGTACCGTAATCAGCCGCGTCATGCCAGTCTTCTTTCGCATAGGCGTTGTCGGTGGCCAGTCCCGACGCCACGGCCCGGCTGGCGTCATGCTTGGCCAGACGAATCATGTCCAGCCGCGTATCCCAGCTGTAGCCCTCAAGATGGCAGAGCAGACAGTCCACCTCCTGGACGCCGGTCTTTGTCCAGTCGTTGTAGAGGACCTCTGCCTTATCGTAATCTCCATCAACGTCATAGGTGTCGATGAAGTAGTTAAAGGTTGTGTATTTTTCAGAATCAATGGTTGAAATACCATTGACGGGAGATGTGGTAATTTCGCGCAACGGGGTCCTTTTGTTGATGTCGCTATTTGGAACATACTCCATGGCGCCTCCGCCGACATGACATTCAGCGCAGTCCTGCACCATGCCGGCAATGGACAGATCTCCCTTCTTGGCAAAGGTGGCTGCATCGACGTAATCAAATACCGAAGCAAAGTTAATGGAAGTGACATCGTTGAATTTGCCCGATCCACTGTCATACGAACTCAAGCCGGAAGGGCCATTAAACATTCTCGCCGCCTGACGAGCGGAAGGAGGTCACCATTTGCCGACATGGCCGGGGCTCTGCACCCAGTTCTTACTTTTGGCCCCTGGACCGCGCAGATACTTATTGGTCGAATCCGGGTTCCAGGAATTCCAGCCATAAAGCTGGTTGGCGCCCATCTGGGAATGGTAGCCGTGCTTTTCAATGGCATCATAGCTGACGCCGTTTGTGGCGTAGCTTGTACCATCATGGCAGGCGCCGCATGTCTCTTTCAGGCTGAAAGCCGCGGTTCCTCCATAGGGGATCACGGCGCCAGCGGCATCCCGCAAAACGATGCCGGGATTGATATGTTCGGCCGGGGTGGCATGCGCAGAACCTGCAGTTGCAGCAAACAGGCCTGCGGAACAGACTATGCCCATGGTGAACAAGGTTAATTTCTGTTGAATTTTGTACTTCTTTTTCTTCATTTTTTTCTCCTTTTTCATTTTCCCTCCTTCATCAACATTTTCCCCTTATCCAGCAGACGGGGATACCTTAGGGTGGGGCGCTGATATCTCAAGGATTCTTTCACTGTACATCTCACAGCACGCAGCTACTGGCAGCTACTGTTATGATCTCTTCTTCATATCAACGAACCTCAGATTTTCCGGGCCGCACCCTGGCATAACCGACCTCCTCAAAAGCTGCATGCAACCCAAAAAAACAACGTGGGAGACTACATGCTGCTTTGACAGCTATGCCAACTATCAAGGCTATAGCAATCGCTGTGCCGGATATAAAAAAAATAGATAACTCTTCGAAGTTAAAGAAAAAATGAGTTGCTCAGCAGGGTGTGGCACAAGATGGGAACAGGTGCAAAGGGTTTTGTCAGGTTTTTTGAGCGTATATCCAATTCTGCGAAAATTACTGTATTGTTGGTGGGTTGTCGGCAGGTAAGAAAACTTGACTCTGCAAAAAAATTTGCATGTGTTTGAGGGCCCTTTTACCCAAAAAAAAACCGGGGCAGACAGCCCCGGTTTTTTTTGGGTTTACAGTTTACAATTTACGGTTTACGGTTTGACAGACCATAATTATACATAACTAGTACTATGAAAATTCGGACAATCATATTCCTCACCGCCTTTGCCCTTGGAACAGTGCCCATCCTCTCCCTGGTTGCCATCAACCTGGCCGGTCATATGGAACGTCATGAACAGGTCTTGCGGCAGAGCATGCAGGATCGGGCCGGACTGCTCTTTTCCAAACTGAACAGCTCCATGGATTTTACCCGCAAAACCTTTCAGCGGACCCTGTCGATTCCTGAATTCGAACAACTTCTGACGTGCAGAAACCCGACTGACCGGGCCTGCCTCACCATTCAGGATCGTCTTCTGAAACTTCTCGAAAAATGGTTCGAGATTGACAGTGATTGTTACGCTCTCTTTTTATGGGACAGGGATGGAACAGAGAGGCTTCGATTTGTCCGTTCAAAAGATAACGCATTTTCCGCATCACTGACGGAACAAAACAATGCACCGTTAGTGCTGAAAAAGGTTGCTTCCTGCAAGCGACAGGAAACGCGCGTACCTGATGCGGTCATCTCTCACTCAGCCCACAATACAGCTACAGGGACTTCCTCACCAGCCCTGCTTACCATAACAATACCGCTTTTTGATAAAAATGAGGAATGTATAGGCCTGTCACGACTTTCACTTCATATCCATTCATTTTTAAATGATTTTACGGATTCATTTCTGATTGACATGAACGGCAAAATTATCCTGCAAGTCCATGAAAAAGCAGAATCCGCACACCCTGTTCCATCGCTCTACGATCGCCTTGTTCCGACGGCAAACAAGCCTGAATTCCAGGAATTTATCCAAAAACTTCAAACCCCTTCTCCCTTCAGCATGCACACTGATCGTGATTTCTCCGTAAACTGGATCCCATTGGCCTTGGAACCGGCACAAACGCCGCTGCTCTGGATCGGAAGTATTGTTGACAGGAGCGAGGCCATGGAGTGGAAAAAATCCCTGATCAGGAACATTGTGACAATTGTTTCCTTTCTGACCCTTATTGTTTTCTTTATAGCAAAAAGAATCTCCACAAAAACAGACCAAATAAAGACCGATATCTTAAACGGAGTTGACAGAATATTAAACAGTGAGGAATCTGTCCGGTTTTCCTGGAGAGGACCACAGGAACTGCACTATCTCGCAAACGAACTTACCGATCTCTGCTCCAGATATGCCCAGTCCAGGGAAGGACGGCAAAAAGCGGAAAACGACCTGTTTGAAAGCGAGGAAAAATTCAGAAATCTTACTGCATCAGCGAGAGATGCCATCATCATGGTCGACCCGCAGGGCAAGATATCCTTCTGGAACCGGGCAGCAACGAACATCTTCGGATTCAGCAATGAAGAGGCACTTGGAAAGCCTGTCTACGCCCTTATTTCACCACGCCTTCTCAAGAACGGTGATACTTCCGAAAAACCCTATGAAAGAGATCACCGGCAGATCAGTGAAACTATGGAATTACGGGCCAGGAATAAAGACGGGGCTGTTTTTCCGATCGAACTCTCCCTTTCCGAGGCAAGCATCCACGATCAGTTCCATTCGATATGGATCATCCGCGACATAACAGTGCGAACTCAGCTTGCAGAACAGGAAAAATTGCAACAGCAGCAGCTGATCCAGGCAGACAAGATGATCTCACTTGGTCTCCTTGTCGCAGGTGTTGCCCATGAAATCAACAACCCGAACAGTATTACCCTCTTGAATATTCCCATGCTGACCAGGGCCTGGCTGAGCGTTGCGCCTATCCTGGAAGAATATTACCTTGAAAACGGAGATTTTCTGGTCGGCGGCATTGAATACCGTGAAATGAGAGAACAGGTCCCTCGACTCTTTAAGGAAGTTAAAGAAAGCGCCAAACGGATCAGACATATTGTTTCCGACCTCAAGGATTATGCCAGGAAAGACACGACCCTCCTTATGGACAGCGTCAATCTCAATGAGGTCGCTGATGAATCCTGTCGCCTGGCAGATAACCTGATCAAGAAAAGCACCACGCATTTCAGGACCGACTTTGCACCTGAGCTTCCCCTCATAAAAGGCAACAAGCAAAGGTTGAAGCAGGTCATCATCAACCTGCTGCAGAACAGCTGCGAGGCCCTGGAAGATAGCAGCGGCGGTCTGGCGCTTTCAACATTTTGCAACGAAAAAGAAAAGACCGTCTCAATCACCGTTTATGACCAAGGGACAGGGATACCGAAAGACAAGATTGACAAGATAACCGACCCCTTTTTCACTACCAAGAGGCCATTGGGAGGCACCGGCCTCGGACTGTCCGTCTCAGCAAGCATTGTGAAGGAGCATAACGGGATCCTGACGTTTGAATCGGAACCGGGAAAGGGGACAAAAGCGACCGTGACCTTTCCGGCGATAGTGTAGCGATTCAGGCACAACGTTTTTTTACGACAAGGAAGACCATTCATGAACACATCTCTCTACCCGGAACTGCCGGTGCTGCTTGTTGATGATGAAGAGGCATGGCTGCACAGCTTCAGCCTGGCCTTAAAGGCCGCCGGCGTCACACATATCCATTGCCATCAGGACAGCCGTTCGGTTTTGCAGCTTTTGAAAGAACAAAGGTTTTCCACTGTTGTCCTTGATCTCATCATGCCGCATGTCACGGGCGAAGAGATTCTGCCCAGGATCGTTGAGGAGCATCCGGAAATTCCAGTCCTCGTCCTGACCGGGCTCGATCTTGTGGATTCAGCGGTCAACTGCATGAAACTCGGGGCTTTTGATTATTACACCAAGGTGTCGGAGGAGGACAGGATGGTTTCAGGGGTCAAGCGCGCGCTTGATTTTGTCCGGCTGCGGCGTGAAAACTCGTCTTTAAAGGAGATTTTTCTGAAAGATGCCCTGAACAACCCAGAGGCATTTTCGCATATCATCACCCACAACAAGGCAATGCATTCGATCTTCCAGTACATGGAAGCCATTGCCCCCACAAGCGAATCGGTCCTCATCACAGGGGAGACCGGCGTGGGCAAGGAACTTATTGCCCGGGCCCTTCACAACCTGAGCGGACAAAAAGGTGAATTCGTGCCTGTCAATGCGGCCGGGCTTGACGACACCATCTTCTCAGACACCCTCTTCGGTCACAGGAAAGGCGCCTTTACCGGCGCCACAGAATCCCGTCCAGGGCTTATAGAACGCGCCGCCGCCGGCACCATTTTTCTTGATGAAATCGGCGACCTGCCACAGGCATCGCAGGTCAAACTTTTGCGCCTCCTGCAGGAACGGGAATATTTT
>DAOVSZ010000016.1 GCA_030627725.1 Desulfobulbaceae bacterium | reverse complement strand
GACAACCTCGTCAACCAGATGGTTGCTAAGAAGATGCTTGAGAAACTGGGGTATCAGTCCGAAGCGGTACTGAATGGGAAAGAGACTGTCAAAGCTGTTCAATCAGACACGTACGATCTCATCCTGATGGACTGCCAGATGCCGGAGATGGACGGGTATGAGGCGACACAAAAAATCAGGAAACTCAAGTCTCATGTAAAAGATATACCAATTATTGCGATGACCGCTCATGCGATGGTCGGTGACAGGGAAAAATGTCTCAAGGCAGGCATGGATGATTATGTAGCCAAACCTGTCAACCCAAACAAACTTTCCACGGCAATCGAAAAGGCGTTGACGAAGGGAAAAAATTACAGAACATCAACCTTACCCCCTGGCCCCTGATCCCTGACCCCTGGTCCCTGGCCCCTAGCCCCTGACCCCTGCCCCAAAGTTTACAAATACGTTCGTGCTCCGACAAAATGATTTCTGAAATATTGACTTTTCAGTGAAGCAACCGTTATTCTCTTCCCCCGCTTCGGGGCATGAATAAAACTGCCCCTGCCGGCATAAATGCCGACATGGGACACCTTCCGTTTGCCGGTTGTCGCAAAAAACACCAGGTCTCCGTTCTTGAGGTCCTCTTTGAATACCGGAGTTCCGGCACGATACTGTTCCCGGGATGTCCGTGGCAGATTAAGGCCGTTCAGCCTATATGCCACCATAGACAGACCGCTGCAGTCAAAACCTTCCGCAGCCGATGAACCGCCCCATTTATAGGGAATACCGATAAATTTTTTAGCCGTGCCGACTATCTGTTCCCTCAGGTAACCGTCATTGGGCCCGAACCGTCTTGCAGCTGCATAGCTTTCAGGCTTCACAATATAAAAATCATCAATTATTTCGGTAGCCTGAATCTTCTTCGCACGAAATCTGGCAGCAGCGGCTGATGAAAAATTTCCGAAGCGGACTTTATAAAGACCTGATTTATGGATGAAATAATACGCATTGACACCCTGTTGAGACAGAGCGTTTGAAAAACGGACCGCATTATCAAGTTTTTTGAAGGCGCCGACCTGAATCGTATAACCAAGCCGGTCAAGCGAGACTCTCCCGGCTTGTGTGGAAGAAGGAGGCGTGAGAACCTCTTGAGCGCAACCACCGCACAACAGGAAAAAGGTAAGGATAGGAAAAAGAAACTTCCTCATAAGGGGAACAAGAACCGTCAAACAACATGTGCCAGATTAACCGGCATGATTATCTCAATATTATCCCGATTAACGGTCAAGAAAGAAGAAGTCAAAATAACATTATCCTCTTCATCCTTGACTTCGGCATCAGTAACAACAATAAATTTTTCCTCATTCAGAACAAAGTCGGTAACACGGGCGTCCGGGACGAGAGAAATTCTCCCCTCAACGCGATAATGGGAGGTCAGAATAATTACTTCTGTTCTGTCGTTATCATTTTCCATCACAAATCCCTCTCACAGACTCTTGAAATAGGAACGCTCACGGATTCAGGTAATCTCCTCTTTAAAATCTTACGGAAACAGGTGAGAGAGGTCAAGCTTAAAAATAAAGAGGCATCAGTTTAGAATCACATCGCAAAAGCCATAATATGCTCAGCAAGCGTCTTCTTGTCTTTTGAAGACAGCTCAAAACTTACCCCAAGCTCAGACTCTCCGGTCTTCCGAGGAATTATACGTTGAATAATCGCATCCTGGAGGGTGATTTCACGGACAACGACAGAGTGAAATCCGGAGAGAGTCAGTGTGGCAGGGCCGATTATGTCCTTTTCCATCAAATCATAACGTGGAATTCCGAAAAGTCGTGCGCCACTCAGGCTGATATCCTGTAACTCACAGATAGTTACCCTTCGTTTGTCTTTTATAAGAAAAGAAATCATGGCCCCCTTCGGGGTAAGATATCTCGGAAACTTCCGCAACTGCACTTGAAATATCTCCTCTGGGAGAGAGAGCGCCAGATATTTCTCTGATATCTTTTCCGGAATACAGGGAAAACCTAGAATCGGTTTGCCGTTGAGCTTGTAATAGGCTGTTTTTATGTCATTGACAACACTGATCTCAGAGGGACGTTCGATAAGGAGATAAAAATTGCCATTATGCTCGTGAAGTTTGATCACACGGGTCTGTGTCATTTTTCCCTGGCCGTTCTGTATGGAAAGCGTGCCGGCAACGACCTGATCAAGTTCGTCTAAAATCTCACTGACATCCCTGGTCCAGATTTCTTTCATCCTTTCGTTCCTCCTATAAGGCCTCGGGCAAGGGGAACGGCGCCTCTTGCGTCAAATACTTCAGCAGGGATTCCAGCTGCCGTCTTTCGGATGATGTCAGATCAAAACGGATTCCAAGTTCAATTTCACCATCATCCTTGTCCGATTCAAAAATACGCATCACCGTTGCGTTCCTCACCATGAATTCCTTCACAACTATCGACTGGTGGCCGGTCAGAAAAAGCGTACACTGCCGTATCCTGTCGCTTTCTTTGATTTCATATAATGGCTTTCCAGTGAGCCTCGCTCCCTCTATGCTGATATCTATTAATTCACAGATGTTCAATTTTCTCCGGTTCGAGACCAGGAAGGAGACCATTGAGCCTCGAAGGGTAATAAACCTGGGAGACAACCTATGCTGAAGGAAAAAAAACTCCTCTGGAAGTCGTGCTGCCATGAGTTTTTCCGTTTCCCTGGAGATAAAACAGGGAAATAACACATTCGGGAACCCCATCGACTTAAAAGAAACCGTATCAATATCTCGAGAACTCTCAAGCCCTTTGGGTTTTTTCAGAACAAGATAATTCTCAGCCTTATGTTCATGAATTTTACAGAGCATGGTCGTGTCCAGGAAGACTCCTGCGTTCTGCAGAAAAAGCGGAATATGCTTATCGATAGCTCTCTTCAGAGAATTAAAGATTTTATCGACATCCTGGGTCCAGAGCTCGATCATAAGTGTTCTCAGCAGGGAAACGAAAGTGCGGAGTTCTCATCAATGTAGCTGATATACTCCCGGAGAAGCTCCCCTTCCCGCTCTGAGAGTTCAAAATTGATCCCCAACTCAATCCTATTGTCCCGCCCTTGAGAGAGGACTCGTGTTATCCTGGCCTTCTGCAAGGTAACTTCTCTTGAGATAAGCCTGTTAGTTCCCGCGAGAGAAAGCGTGCAAGGGCCGATTATATCATTTTCATTCAATTCGTAGATAGGTGAGCCTATAAGTTTCAGCCCCCCCTGACTGATGTCAAGAAGTTTACACAGGCTGACCCTCGGCCTGCTCCCCACAAGAAATGAGGCCAGAGATCCATCCGGAGAAGCATGTCGTGGATGCTGGCGAAGATCAATAGAATAAATCTCTTTTGGGAAAGAGGCCCCGATCAATTTGTCTGTCTCTTTTGTAATCCTGATCTGAAAACCAAGAAGAGGCAGTCCCTTCATCTTGAAGATCGCAGAATCGATCTGCTTGCTATATTGCAGCTGAGAAGGACGTTTCATAATGAGATATTGAATCCCTTTATGAATGTGTATCTTCTGGGCGCGAGTGTGTCGAACAGGGGAGCCCTTAGACTGAAGAAAGAGAGGTGTAGCCGTATCAATCACCATATTGATCGCTTCCATTACATCCTTCGAGTCTCTGGCCCAGGGGACTCTCATATACGGCGCCTCAAAATAGTTACCATCTCGTGATAGTTACAAGAGCTTATTACTGTAATTATATGAAATATACCAACAAAACTCAAATACATCCCTTCTTTGGTCTATCGGCAAAAACCAGCGTTTATATGAATGAACATTAATAGATAACAGGAAAATACTGCTCGCGGTGTTTTTTTCTTATCATTTTATGTTTTTTGATAAAAGCAGAAATCCTCTGTACAACCAGAAGAATAAAACATATAATTTTATGTAAGAGTTCACCAGCACCTCATCTTCGTCCGTTCTGGACTTCTCACATAGAAGGACTATAGTTCGAAGTCCCAAACGAACGAATCTAATGCACTGGTAAACTCTTACAGCTCTGAGTTTTGCCCAGGTTAATAGCCCCTGCTGAACAGTTACAGGATGGAGTTTAGGCTACGTTTGCCGCTCCACCTGAATAGTTACAACCATATCAGATCTCCTTCAGACCGCCACGATGAGCATTTTCAACAAATTGATACTCTCCATAGCAGGGGGCAAAGAGCACCCCCCAATGACCCCTGTCCGTTCCAGGACCAGCATCAAACGTTCGCCCCGAGTCCACATTCTCCCTCTGCACAATGTCAGTTTTACGAAAACCGGAGACGAGAAAACGATAAAACTCTCAAACCTGTCAGTGACCGGCACCGGGTTCTTCCGCAACTCACACCATGACTGGCCTGATACTGACGGAATCATAGACGGCAGCTTTTCTTTTAAGGGAAAAAAGTATCCAATATCTATGACGATAATCCATCACTCACCCATGATCATCGGGTGCGCCGTTGACGAACCAAACAGGCAGGTGATGAGGTCTTTTGTTTCCCGATATTTTGATCTGGAGTTGTCAGCATTACAGCTGTATGAAGTGGACCCGAAATACCTGAAGGATGAAAAAACCGGGACGCCGAGATGGTTTCAGGGAAAAGACAACTGCGAAGTCTATATCATTGAGCAGGACAATAAAATTATCCTGTTCAACATTACCTTCTTCGGCAATCATATAGAGGGGGGGGACACGGTCCCGTTACGGTATGGTCTTATTGTGGATGACGATGAGGCTGAAACAGATACGATCTTCAGGATGAAAGGGGCGACTGTTATACGCCCCATAGATATATTTTCACCGGAACTTATCGAGAGCGCATTAAAATTTGTTTCAAACCTTGAAGTTTTAACCGACGAACAGAGAACCACCATTTTAGAAAAATTAAAAGCACAACGCAAACACTTGGAGACAACACTATGAAACCGATACTTTCCTTTAAAAAAATCAAGAAGAGAAAATCACTCCTGTATGATGAATTCTTTGCCGAGACCACTCAGATTCATATACTTGCATTCAATTATGATGACATGGGTTCCGCCCTTTGCCGCTGTGACGGCACGTTGCAGAAGATCGGACCGAACCGGCTGGAAAGAATACTTTTTGGTATAGAAAAACAGAACGTCCTTGACTACTTACAGTCACTCTATGATATGGACTTTCATGTTGACGAGTCCCCGAGACATGGAGACAGGTTTGACTTCAAGGTTGCCGCGCTGAAAAAACTGTCACGGTTCGATGCGGGCAACCTGGCCAAGCAGACACGAAGAGAACTGGAAAAGGAAGATATAGACCTCTTCAGATATTATGAAGAGATACCACCTCCGGCGTGCACGGTGTCAAGCGCAGGCAGTGGTTCCTTCTGCGGAAACAGCAAATCAAAAATACTCCATCGCGCCAAGTGCAAACGATTCAAGGTATCATCCAGCACGGTCAGATTTAAGACCAAAAAAGAGGCGCTCTCTGTTGGCTATAAGCTCTGCACTTCCTGCAATCCTTAAAATTATGTTGCAATTGCATAAATTGCGTAACCTGAAAATCCGGTTGCTTGAACCGGATTTTCAGGTTTTAAACGTATAAAAAACCCCTTCATGCGCTCGTCATCTCAAAGAACATCACTCATCTGTCCCCGCTGCAGGAAACTCATTAATGCCAATGAACCGGTCTGCCCATACTGTGGTGTCTCTAAGCCTGGGAATGCTCTGACATCACTTCTGAACATGCGTTTCAGCTCTCCTGAAGAGACGATTAAAACCATTATCACAGTCAATGTGATACTCTTCGTGATTTCACTTATGCTGTTTCCGGGAAAGTCCGGTTTTGGCTTCAGCCCGTTCTCTTTTTTATCTCCCGGCAATCAAAGCCTTTTCCTGCTCGGTTCAACAGGCTCCATCCCGATCGACCAATTCAATCGCTGGTGGACCCTCATCACTGCAAATTTTCTGCACGGCAGCCTCATGCACATCCTGTTCAACATGCTCGCACTGAGACAACTCGGGCCACTGGTTGCAAATGAATACGGACTTCATCGCATGATCATCATCTACCTTCTCGGCGGTGTTGCCGGCTTTTTCATCTCATATCTTGCCGGCATCCGTTTCACCATCGGCGCCTCGGCATCGGTCTGCGCTCTCATCGGTTCGGTCCTCTATTACGGCAAAAGCCGGGGTGGCTATTACGGCAGGGCAATTTACAGCCAGATAAGCGGCTGGGCCCTGGGGATCTTTTTCTTCGGCCTGATGGTCCCAGGGATCAACAACTGGGGACATGGCGGTGGAATGGCTGCCGGCGCACTTCTCGGGTTCCTCCTGGGGTATCAAGAAAAATCAAGACAGACACAACTCCACAAGAGAATTGCACGACTCTGCATTCTCCTGACAGCGCTTTCTCTTCTATGGGCCATTTTTTCAAGCCTGCTTATTCTTTCAAGGATCTGATGGCGGTTACAAATTATCAGTGGACTGAACAGGAGATACAAGGGTCATAGGCCCGCACCAGCATTTCCGCGAGTTTTTCAATTTCGTGATCGCTTTTGCCCGCTTCGGCGCATTGAGCAGCCAGCGCCTTGATATCGTAATGAATATTGGCATTGTTCTGGCTGGTGGGGATCACGCAATCGGCTTTTTGAATCCGGCCCTCCCCATCGAATTCATAACTGTGATAAAGAATCCCCCGTGGCACTTCCACGGCCCCGACCCCCACACCCTTTTGGGGATGGACCGCTTGACGCGGCTCTTGCCGGCCGTTTCCGAGAAGGTCCTCGATGAGTGTGATGGAATCCATAACAACATGGATGCATTCAATGAGTTGCGCCATGTTGTTCATGTAGGGATTGTGATTCACAGGGGAAAAACCGAGTTTTCCTGCGGCCTCCTTTGCCAGGGGATGGAGAAATTCAAAATTGTTATTGCACCGGGCAAGCGCACCCACGGCAAAGGATTCCCTGGAAAGTTTACTCCATTTAGAAGTCGAACGGGCAACGCAATATTCATTGGACATCATCCGATATTCCTGCTCTTCCATTTCCACACCATCCGTGGAGAGAAGATCTCCGCCGATAAACGGGTAATTATCAACCCCCTTGAGAGAGACGAACTCCGTTTCGCGGATAAAATCCGGGATGTCCAGAGAGGAAAACAACTCTGCGGTTTCCATAAGATCAGGCGCAGAGTTTTCAAGCCGCCGGCAAATCTTGATAAGCTCGGCTTTTTCCGGCAGCATGGTAAATCCGCCGACCACGGTCCTTGTTGGATGCATCCTCCGGCCGCCGACAATATCACAGACATCATTGGCAAGCATTTTCAGACGAAGCGCTCGCTGCACAACTTCAGGATGGGTCTTGATCAGCGGCAGGACACTGCCGGTACTTAAGAAATCAGGGGCCGCGAGAAAATAGAGATGCAGGATATGACTCTGCAACGTCTCCATGTGTTTCAGGAGGAGACGGAGCTTGCCGGTCTGTTCCGTGGGAATAATCCCGAAACCGTTTTCCACGGCCCGGATACTTGCAAGAGTGTGACCTATGGAACAGATCCCGCAGATCCGGCCACAGATATAGGGGGCGTTGTCCCATTTTTTATTGACCAGCAATGCTTCAAAAAAGCGAGGGGTTTCAACAACTTCCCAGTAGGCCTCCTCAACCTCGCCTTTCTTGATCCGGATCTTGATATTGCCATGACCCTCCACCCTGGTCAGATGATGCACGTTAATATCACAGGTGACTTTCATTTCTTTTTCCCTTTTTCCCGGGCTGTTTCCTGGTTACCGTTCACCGGCAAGTGAAAACCATGCGGCAAGCACCAAATCGTAAGCGTTTAGCAGTGCCGGAACTCTTTTATATGCGCAGTAAATCCGCCAAAGCATTCAAGACGGTCCAAGAGAATTTCTTCGGAAAATCCATATTGGCGCATGATCTTTCTAATCTGCGCGACATTAGCAACCTCGGCGGGACCACGACACCCCCAGCATCCCATTCTGCTGTTGGGGCACCAGGCATCGCACCCGCCCCTGGTCACCGGCCCCAGACAAGGTTCTCCCAGATCAAAGAGACAGATATTCTCATTGGCCTTGCATTCCATACAAACAGGATACTTCGGGTGATCTATTGCCTTTCCGAGAATCAGGTTGGTGACGATTTTCTCCACCTCTTCCTTTCTGATCGGGCAGCCGTAAATTTCAAGATCAATATCAACAACAGCTGAAAGCGGTCGTACTTCATCCTCGGTATCGATGGGAAAATCTCCATAGACCTCCCTTTTGACCCAGGCCTGATCTTGAAAACGATTCCGCAACTGATTAACGCCGCCGAAACAGGCGCAGGAACCGAGGGCAATCACCATTTTTGCATTCTTGCGTATAGTCTGCAAACGTTTCACTTCATCGGCCCGCGTAACGCTCCCCTCCACAAAGGCGATATCGTAATCATCGGACCGCTCGCTCATTGCTTCCCTGAAATTGACCACCTCCACCAGAGAGAGAAAATCGAGAAGGGTTGCCTCATTATTGACAATCTGCAATTGACATCCTTCACAGGACGTCAACTCGAAAAATGCAACTTTCGGGCGCTTTAAGGGGACGCCAAGATACACAAGATCCTCGGACATGATCAGATCGCCTCCTTGAGATTCATAACAGACCAGTAATCAAACACCGGTCCTTTTAAACAGGTATACGTTGAACCTATATTACAGCGGCAGCATTTTCCCCGGCCGCAATGCATCCTCCGTTCGAGAGAAACAAATATTTTCTGCATGGGGATGTCCGCCTCAATGAGCATCTTACAAACAAATTTGAACATGACAGGGGGGCCGCATACAATGGCATAGGTATGGTCGGCAAACGACGAATCAGCCTTGGAGATTCTCGCTTCGAGCAATTCGGTAATAAGTCCCACAGGGCCATCCCATTGGTTATCCGATTCTTCGACAGTGATATTCAGGTTGATATCAAATTTGCGCCACATATCGTAAAGATAGGTAAATAACAGTTCCGAGGGCCTTTTGGCGCCATACATAATATCGACCTCTTGAAAACGGCTGCGATTTTCCAAAACGCTCATGGTCGGCGACCGTAATGGGGCTATCCCCAGGCCACCGGCAAGGAGCAGGACATTCTGCCCGAACATTTCATCAACCGGAAAGCTTGTTCCGAAAGGCCCCTTGATCCCGACCTTGGCGCCACGTTGTACCCGGGAAAGATAATTGGTCAGAGTACCAACGGCTCGAATACACAATTCAATGTCGCCATGACGACTCGGAGAGGATGCAATTGAAAATGGCGCCTCGCCTATCCCCGGAAGTTCAAGCATGACGAACTGGCCGGGCCGGAAAGTGAATCTTTTTCGTTTTTCCTGATCGCTGATCTGGATCTGATAGAGTTTTTCCTTGTCAGTCAGAGAATAGACGTTTGTTATTTCAGCTTCGTACCTATAGACAAAGCTGCCGTAGTCATGTTTTCTTCTTCCCTTTCCGGTCTCCCCAAAGACATCAACAAAGCGCAGATCTTCCATTTCAACCACCCTCCCCACGGACGCTGGCAATTACTTCCGGGACATTGATATCGGCAAGGCAGGCCTCACCGCATCGGCCACACCCGACACACAGAGATTCCTCAAATGCCTCAACAAATCCACGATGTTTGTGATAATATCTGTATTTCAATCTGACATGACTTTGCGGACGAAAATTATGCCCCCCTGCCACTTCGGCAAAATCAATGAGATTACAGGAATGGAGGTGTTTGATCTTGGAAGCCCCTTGCAGGTCCAGATCTACGTGTTCTTCGACCCCGTAACAATAACAGGTCGGGCAGACATTGGCGCAGGCGCCGCAGGACAAACACTTCTCCCCCCACTTCTTCCAGACATCAGCCTGAAACTCCATGTCCAGTATCTTGGTCAAGTCCGTTGTGTCCACCCGGGCGGTGAATTTCTCGTTTCTCTTGGCGACCGCCGCCATATACTCAATATGATCATCTTCCGTGGGGTCTCTGGTGTTTAAATTTTTCAGCCAATTGAAAGCGGTTGCAGAAAGAATTTCGACAAAATATCTTTCGCCCAGAGCAGTCAGAAACATATCAAAACCATGCAGGGCCGTGTCAGTTCCCATTGATCTGCAGAAGCAGAAAGGCTGGGGCTCACAGTCCATGCCGATGATACACATATTACTGCGTTTGCTTCCGTAATAGGGGCTCGGATAAACGCTTTCCAGAAGGACCTTGTCAAGTTTGTTCAAAGCATTAATGTCGCAGGCATGCATACCGAAAAAGACATGGGGCTTGTATATATTGAAATCAATATGTTCCTGCCAATCGCTCTCCTCCATATCAAAGGAACTGAGGGTTTCTCTATAGGGAAGAAAGAATTTTTTCGGGGAAAACTTCGTGGAGGGATACGCTAGCTCCAATTCGTTGAAATCATTGGCAATATCAAAAGCGATAATTGGTTTTCCTTCTTTATCTGTTCCTTTCCGGACCGGCCCGACAATATGGTTTGCTGAAAGGCTGTCAAAGAGTTTCGGCAATTCTTCTTTACGACATATCTTAAAAATCATACCGGACGCCTCGGAAATGTCTTGTTATTAAAATCTTCATGAAGATAGTCAAATGAGCGGGCAAGACTGAATTCATGCAGGTTCTCAATCCCGTCTGTTTTCATGTTGCCATGCATCACGAAGGTTTGTCAAGACACCCCAGGTTATGCTGGATATTCGATATAAAAAGCATATACCAATTACTCTTCATGTGCCAAGAATGACATCAAAATAAAATCGCATATCCCGGCGGTCCAGTTGACCTAGAACTGAGGTAAGATTGCGTAGTAATTTGTTGTGAATGCAAGGCGCGGCTGAGGGAGTATAGCAGGGTTATGTAACTGAAGTCGCAACGCAGCAGGCGCGACAAAGGACAAGCAGGTAAGCACCCTTAAAAACAGGGCATAAACTCCGACTCCGAGATGCGTCAGTTGATGCTTGACAGGACACTCGTGTCCACTATTTCATGGAAGGATCACTCTCTTGGTAAAAACGTTATGCAGTCCCCTCCGGGTAAATATGAAGAGATCCGTCAATGTCCGAGGTATCGCAGATCCTGCCGAAGCTGAAATCAAGAAACTGCTCAAACCCGTCAATGGGGATGGTGATGCTGTCGCCTTCGGGAAAATGGTAGACAATGGTCCGTACTTTTGACATATCAATCGGTCGTGACGTTAAGTTCATGTATGTTCCTTAATACGTTTTGCGAGCCAGCACTTCTCGTGGTTTTGAGCCGTCGGAAGGGCCTACAATTCTCTCTTTTTCCATGACCTCAATCATTCGTGCCGCACGGTTATACCCTACCCTGAGACGCCTCTGCACCATGGAAATCGAGGCCTGGCCCGTCTCGCAGACCAGAGCGACAGCCTCATCATATTTCTCATCATACTCTTCGTCCAAATTTCCATTTTCATCAACTGATTCTTCAGCAATCTTCAAAACTGTTTCATCATAACTGACAGTTCCCTGCTCTTTCAGGAAATTGACGATATTCGCGGTCTCGTGCTCGGAGATGAAAGCTCCATGAATCCTTTGCAGGCGGGCGGTTCCAGGCGGCGAAAAAAGCATATCGCCGGCCCCGAGAAGATGTTCGGCGCCTGCTGTATCCAGGATTATTCTGGAATCTATCGTTTGCGCGACCTTAAAAGACATACGTGTAGGAAAATTCGCCTTTATAAGACCGGTGAGAACATCCGTAGACGGTCGCTGGGTCGCAAGAATCATATGCATGCCCGCGGCCCGCGCCATTTGCGCCAGTCTCGCAACCGAATCCTCGACCTCACGAGACGAGACCATCATCAGATCAGCCAACTCGTCAATAATAATCACAATGAGCGGCATTTTTATGTCTGCTACTTCGTTATAACTGGTCAGGCTCTTGACCCGCATCTCTTCCATCAGCGCATAGCGTCTCTCCATCTCAACCACCGCCCACTGGAGGGCGCGACTTGCCATCTTCGGGTCCACCACAACCGGATGCAAAAGGTGCGGGATAGCGTCGTACCCGGAAAGTTCAATACGTTTAGGATCAACCATCAAAAGACGCACCTCGTCAGGTGTCGCCTTCATGAGGATGCTGCAGATTATGGTGTTCACGGCAACACTTTTCCCTGATCCGGTAGCGCCTGCAATGAGCAAGTGCGGCATCCTGCTAAGATCTGCGACAACCGGGTTGCCGACAACATCCATGCCAAGCCCTAAGGTCAGTTTTGATTTTGACTTCAGAAAGGTCTCGTTGGCAAAAATGTCCCTGACATAGACGATCTTTCTTTCCGGATTTGGAATCTCGATCCCGATTGCCGCCTTGCCCGGAATCGAACCCAGGATCCGGACGCTTTCCGCCTTAAGCCCCAAAGCCAGATCATCTGCCAAGGAAACGACCTTGTTGATCTTGACGCCGGGGGCAGGAGAAAATTCATACGTTGTGATCACAGGGCCGGGAGAAATGCCGACCACTTTGCCGGACACACCGAAATCGCTTAATTTTTCCTCAAGCTGCTTGCTGACCGCAAAATAATGATCACGGTCAACAGTTATTTCCCTCTGTTCGTGCCGGTCAAGAAGTCCGATACCGGGCAAATGATATTCACCCTTTGAGACCGGCAGCGGTTGAAAATCCTCGCCTTCATCCGGCGCTATTCTCACCGGTTCATGCACGTTCGGGACAATGACCTCTTCCGGTTCTGTTGCGGTTTTCTCTCTCGCAACACTCTTTGGCGAGGCTGACCTGGCTGGGGATTTCAGACGGTCTTCCTTTCTTTTTCTGTAATACTCAATACACCATGTGCAGGCATTGACACATTTTTTACTGAGTGTATAGGGAGAAAAACGGACTGCGCCCATAAAAGATATGAACAGAAGTGAGATAAAAAAGAGAAGAGACCCTGGCCCTCCCAGGAATTTCCCGCAAACGGAACTCAAGAGAGTACCAAGATACCCTCCTGACGGATACATCCGCCAGATCAACTCGATGGGTCCCGGCGTTATGATCGCGGCCAGGCCGCTGCTTGCTATCAGGATTCCGGTGCATCCTGCAATGACAGAGGGAATTCTCTCGGTCGAGAGGCTGGCTGAAAAAAACTGAAACGAAAAGGTAAAGAGAAGGAGAACGAACCAGAACGAGCTGATGCCAAGAAACCCCATCAACACCATGGCGATGAGATGGCCAACCTTTCCGCCCCAGTTCTGCGAGGAAAGCTCTGAAAGATCGGCAGACGAGTCAGGAATGGTGAAGCTGGCAAGGCAGATGAATAAGAAAACAGCCAGAAACACCCCAAAAACAGCCACGATTTCCTGACCAAGCTTCGGTGAGTTATTCTTCTTTTTCGCGTTTGCCATGAGCGGAGGGATATTTTTTTACGATTCAGAGGTAATCATAAATGCCTGTTCAAAAATAACCTTGAATCTTGAACTGTAAACGTTGAACCTGAGAAGTTACCTTTTATGTATCGCATCAAGAATGCCGTTAATGAAGCTGCTCGAATCATCCGTGCTGAACCTTTTTGAGAGTTCAATCGCCTCGTCAATGGCAACTGTAACCGGGACATCCTCCTTGCAGAAACAAAGTTCGTAGGCTGCAATCCTTAAGATACTGCGGTCCACGACAGACATTCTGCTCAACCGCCAGTTCGCGGAGTGGTCCTGGATAAGAGTGTTCAACTCCTCCCATTTTTCATGAACGCCGAAAATGAGCTCCTTTGCATAGGGAACTGTTTTCCCGGAGGTCTCGAAATGCTCACAGAAGCGCGAAAAAGAGTCTTCCAGCGGAGTCTCGTTCAGTTCATTCTGATACAGGAACTGAAGAGCAAGTTCCCTTGATTTTCGTCGAATACCCATTGATTTACTTAAACTTACAACTTTTTCAGCACATTCACCATCTCTATGGCGGCGGAGGCGCACTCGGACCCCTTGTTTCCTGCCTTGGAACCGGCCCGTTCAATCGCCTGTTCAATGGTATCCGTGGTGAGCACACCAAAGATTATCGGCACCCCGCTCTCCATGCTTGCCTGCGCAATGCCTTTTGCCGCCTCATTGGCAACAAAGTCAAAATGAGGGGTTGCGCCCCGGATAACGGCGCCAAGCGCTATCACCGCGTCATAGTTGCCTGCTCTTGCCATCTTCTGCACTACCAGCGGAATTTCATAGGCCCCGGGCACCCGCACGACTGTGATATCACCATCAGCCACCCCGGAGCGGGTCAGTGTATCCAATGCCCCATCAAGAAGTCTCTCGGCAATAAAGGCATTAAACCGACCGAGCACTATGCCTAACTTCTTTCCATCACCTTGTAAATTTCCTTCGATATAAATCGCCATATCAGTCTCCTATTCTCTCTTTGCCGGAGTAATCAACTCAAGGATATGTCCCATTTTGTCTTTTTTGGTCTGAAGATACTGCAGGTTCTCAGGGACCGGTTCAACCTCGATAGGCTGACGGCCGGTCACCTTCAGGCCATAGCCTTCCAGTCCGACTATCTTTTTAGGATTATTGGTAAGAAGTCTCATCTTTCTCACACCCAGTTCACGAAGAATCTGGGCGCCGATACCGTAATCCCTGAGGTCTACCTTGAACCCGAGTTTAAGGTTTGCCTCAACTGTATCCATGCCTTCGTCCTGAAGAGCATAGGCTTTGAGCTTATTCACCAATCCAATGCCCCTTCCTTCCTGATGCATGTAGAGAATGATTCCGCTCCCCTCGTTGCCAACCGCCCGCATGGCGGCATGAAGCTGACCACCGCAGTCGCAGCGAAGTGAGCCGAAGACATCGCCGGTAAGGCATTCTGAATGGACCCTTACCAGGATATCCTTGTCGGAATCTATTTCTCCCTTGACCAGCGCCAGGTGTTCAAAATCATCTACATCGTTTCTGTACACGATGGCCTTGAATTCACCGCCGTAGCGGGTGGGAAGGCGTGTCTCCGCCGCCCGGTGAACAAGCGTGTCCTCTCGGAGCCGGTAGGCAACGAGATCGGCAATAGTTGCGATTTTCAGGTCATGCTCTTTAGCAAATTTTTTCAAATCCGGCATTCTTGCCATGGTGCCGTCTTCCTTCATGATCTCGCAGATGACGCCTGATGGCCTGAGCCCTGCCAGCCGCGAAAGATCAACCGAGCCTTCGGTCTGGCCGGTGCGGACAAGGACCCCGCCTGTTCTGGCCCGCAAGGGAAAGATATGACCGGGACTGACGATTGCGTCAGGTTCTACATCAAGTCTCACTGCCACCTGAATAGTCCGTGCCCGGTCAGCAGCGGAAATCCCGGTTGTAACGCCGGTCCTTGCCTCAATGCTGACCGTAAAGGCAGTCTCATATGGTGACTTGTTCTTCTGCACCATCATCGGCAGCTGCAGTTTGTTGATCTGTTCCGGAGTCAATGCCAGACAGATCAGGCCTCTGCCGTGGGTAGCCATAAAATTTATCGCTTCTGGGGTGACCATCTGCGCTGCCATGCAGAGATCTCCCTCGTTTTCCCGATCTTCGTCATCCACCAGGATGATCATCTTTCCGGATCTGATATCTTCAATTACATCTTCAATTGGACTTACAGCCATTTTTCTTCACCATTATTTTAAAAAACCGTGTT
The DNA here is from genome assembly GCA_030627725.1 of Desulfobulbaceae bacterium. Lineage (GTDB taxonomy): Bacteria > Desulfobacterota > Desulfobulbia > Desulfobulbales > DAOVSZ01 > DAOVSZ01. Next base: position 1,032 of record DAOVSZ010000016.1, on the reverse strand, counting down.
CCGCTAAGAAAGCGGCGTTTATCTTTGACGATTCGCCATCCTTGCCGTCTGTTTTGACAGACAGCAGTTTTTCTACATATTTGCCGATAAGGTCTACCTCAATATTCACTGAATCGCCCTGTTCCACTCCCCCAAGGGTCGTCACCTGCAGGGTGTGGGGAATAATTGCAACGGAAAACGAATGATCATCGCAATGATTCACCGTCAGGCTGATTCCATTTATGGTAATAGACCCTTTTTCAATGATATATCTGCCGAGCCCTTCAGGCACGCCAAAAGTAAACAGGACAAAATCACCCGTATGTTTCCGCTCCAGGATCTTTGCGGTCGCATCCACATGGCCGCTGACCAGATGACCGCCAAGACGGTCGCTCAAGCGCAATGCCCGTTCCAGATTGGCAGTGTCCCCTACGGCAAGTTTCCCAAGATTGGTGCGAGAGAGGCTTTCCGGAGAGACATCAACCGTAAACCGTCTGCCGGAGATCTCTTTTGCAGTCAGACAGACGCCGTTTATTGCGATGCTCTCGCCCTCTTCCGGGTCATCAAGATCGAAATTCGCCTCAATGGAGAACAGCATGCCGCCGCCAAGAGGCCGCTTCTCAATAAGTTTTCCTTTTCCCTGAATAATTCCTGTGAACATGATTTAAAAAAACCCCTCAAGCATCACATTATCGCCAAAGCGTCTGAAGGTGACATCCTTCAACCTGGCCGCCTCCTGGACTGATGACAACCCCAATCCGTCGATCACCGGGATTGCGTCCGAACCAAGAAAGATGGGCGCTACAAAGAGACAGACCTGATCGATCAAACCGTTGCGAAGAAACGATCCATGCACCCTGCCGCCGCCTTCGACAAGAACGCTCGTAATCCGTTCCCTGCCAAGATAGTCTGCCACCGCCTTAAGATTGATCCGGCCATTGTTGTCGAGCTGCACCGGAATGACCTTTGCCCCAGCAGATTCCAGGTCCTTTCTGCGCTTTACTGAAGGCTTCTGCCCGCAGAAAACCCAGGTTTTGGCATCTGAATCCTGGT
>DAOVSZ010000295.1 GCA_030627725.1 Desulfobulbaceae bacterium | reverse complement strand
GTCCGAACCAAGAAAGATGGGTGCTAAAAAAAGGCAGACCTGATCGATCAAACCGTTGCGAAGAAACGATCCATGCACCCTGCCGCCGCCTTCAACAAGAACGCTCGTGATCCGTGCCCTGCCAAGATAGTCTGCCACCGCCTTAAGATTGATCCGGCCATTGTTGTCGAGCTGCACTGGAATGACCTTTGCCCCGGCAGATTCCAGGTCCTTTCTGCGCTTTACTGAAGGCTTCTGCCCGCAGAAAACCCAGGTTTTGGCATCTGAATCCTGGTGAAGCATCCTGGCGGATGGAGAAAGACGAAGATTCGAATCCAACACTATCCGCAAAGGATCTTTTGTACGACCTCCCTTCAATCTGGTCGTCAGCGAGGGATCATCTGCAATCGCTGTTCCTATCCCGACCAGGATGGCATCAACGCGGTCCCGCAGCCGATGCACATGTCTTCTGGATTTTTCGTTCGTTATCCAGGCGCACTCACCTGAGCTTACTGCAATTTTTCCGTCCAGACTGACTCCTGCCTTGAAGACCATCCACGGTTGCCCTGTCCTTACATGCTTGTCAAAGGGCCGGTTTATGGAGAGGCATTCCCCGGCCAGGATATCACGAACAACCGTAAGACCCTTTTTTTCAAGAAAATCACTGCCGCAGCCTTCAACGTTCGGGTTGGGATCAGCCATCCCGACAACAACCTTTTTTATGCCTGCTTCCAGAATCGCACTCGTGCAGGGAGGGGTTCTGCCTGTATGGTTACAGGGTTCAAGAGTCACATAGATTGTTGCGCCTCTTGCCTTTTTCCCGGCATCAGTGAGGGCGTTTACTTCCGCATGCGGGGTCCCGGCGCGTCTGTGATACCCCTTGCCGACAATCTCACCATTTTTTACCACAACCGCGCCGACACTCGGGTTAGGAGAGGTCCTGCCAACTCCCTTTACAGCCTCTTTCAAGGCCATTTTCATGAAACGGCTATCCTCTTTCAATCCTCTTTCCCTTCAAGCATCCCCTTCAACTCATCCATGAACTCGCTTAAGTCCTTGAACTGTCTGTACACGGATGCAAAACGGACATAGGCCACTTCATCCATGCTTCTGAGCCCATCCATGACCTTTTCACCCAGGATCTTTATGTCTATCTCCCGCTCACCCATGTCCTGGAGTTCTCTTTCGAGGTTATCGACAAACTCATCGATCCGTTCCATGCTGACCGGTCTTTTTTCACATGCCTTTTTCAGGCCTTCGACTACCTTATGACGGTCCCATGCCTCCCGCCGACCGTCTTTTTTGATCAGCATGGGCATGGTCACCTCAAGCCTTTCATAGGTCGTGAAGCGACGGCCGCACTCCTCGCACAACCGGCGACGCCGGGTTATCGTATATTCCTTGTTCAGACGGGAATCAACAACTCTGTTTTCCAAATGGCCGCAGTAAGGACATTTCATAAGATACACCCAGACAATCTGCTGTTTAGTAAGCGATCACAGACACCGAATCCAGCCACGATCAGCGCTTCAATCGATCTGCTGAAATGGGATGCCGGCTTCGGTCAGCAAGTCGGAAGAGAGGGGATCGGAATAGCCTTCCTTATAGAGAATGGCTGAAGCGCCTATATTGATCAACATCTTGCTGCAAATCGAGCATGGCATATTCGTACAATAGACTGTTGCGCCTTCAACACTGACGCCGGAAATTGCCGCCTGGATAATCGCATTCTGTTCCGCATGCAGCCCCCGGCACAGCTCATGACGTTCACCGGACGGCACACCCTGTTCATCCCGCAGACAGCCGACATCAAGGCAATGCTTAATCTTTGCCGGCACACCGTTATATCCTGTGGTTATGATCCTTTTGTCCCGAACAAGGACCGCGCCGACATGCCTGCGTATACAGGTTGAACGGCCTGACACCAATGCGGCAATATTCATGAAATATTCATCCCAGGATGGACGTGACGCTTTTTTACTCATAGGGACAGCTCTGGATACAGCGGAAACTTCTCACAGAAAACGTGTATCTCCCGGGCGATCGCTGCCAGTTTCTCGTCATTGTCGTGGCTTTCAACAGCACGGTATATCCATTTGGCAATTTTTACCATTTCGTCATCCTTCATGCCGCGGGTGGTCACTGCCGGAGTGCCGACTCTGATGCCGCTGGTAATAAATTTACTCTCCCGGTCAAACGGGATTGCATTCTTATTGACGGTCAACCCTGCTTTTTCAAGTGCGATCTCAGCATCTTTGCCGGTTATTTCCTTGTTGCGGAGATCTACTAAAAAGAGATGAACGTCTGTGCCGCCGGAAACGATACGGAAACCTGCATTCTGCAGGGAGGCTGCAAGAACGCTCGTATTTTTTACGACCTGGCGCTGATACTTCCTGAACGATTCAGACATCGCCTCTTTGAAAGCGACTGCCTTGGCGGCAATGACATGCACGAGAGGTCCGCCCTGAATCCCCGGGAAGATCTTACTGTTCAACATTTTGCCGTATTCTTCCTTGGCAAGAATAAGCCCCCCCCGCGGGCCACGCATGGTCTTGTGGGTTGTGGTCGTCACAAAATCAGCATCCGGCACAGGCGAGGGATGACAGCCGGCAGCGACCATGCCTGCGATATGGGCCATATCGACCATCAGCATGGCATCAATCTGGTCCGCGATCCTTCTGAAGGCTTCAAAATCAATTGTTCGCGGATAGGCGCTGGCGCCTGCAACGATCATCTTCGGGTGATGCTCATGCGCGATCCGTTCGACATCATCCATGTTGATCTGTTCGGTCTCGCGATCAACACCATATGAGATAAAATTAAAGAGCTGACCGGAAAAATTGACCGGACTTCCGTGGGTGAGATGTCCGCCATGGGAGAGGTCCATGCCAAGGACCTTGTCACCAGGACTTAAGGCCGCAAAATAGACAGCCATATTGGCCTGGCTGCCTGAATGCGGCTGAACGTTAGCATATTCGGCGCCAAAAAGTTCGCACGCCCTGTCAACCGCAAGGGTCTCTACTTCATCGGCATACTCGCATCCGCCGTAATAGCGTTTGCTGGGATATCCTTCGGCGTATTTATTGGTAAAAATTGATCCCTGCGCCTCTAGCACTGCACTGCTAACGATATTTTCCGAGGCGATCAGTTCAAGCTGAAAACGCTGTCGTCCCAGTTCATTCTTGATAGCATTGTATATGGCGGGATCTTCTTTTTCTAAAATTGACACGGGATACCCTTTCAAGACGAGCTTGACTTCTCACGAAACAACCCCTGCAAAAAGTCCAGAGGTGTTTTTAATTATAAAGGTTTACGGTTTACCGTCATCACATACGAATTATACAGCGGCGGCTTACATCTTTTCGTAATTGATCATGGAGTACGGCTACTTCCCTTATCGCTACCACAAACGTTTGTAGGCGGTTACAGGGCGCTGCAGATCCGCGAAAGAGGTCTGTGAACTGTACTGGTGCTACGTGAACAGGCCGATGACAGATAAGCGAGCCTGCGAGACTTC
>DAOVSZ010000264.1 GCA_030627725.1 Desulfobulbaceae bacterium | reverse complement strand
TCTGCTTCAGCATTTTTGCAATTCCAGCCTGTACACTTTCCAGCGGACGTGCAAGGTCTTTTTTTCGTCCTATAAGTTTTACTATCGCAACAGAGTCATGTTCTGTTATCGGAGCGCTTACTTCCCCCTTGCTCAACTTCCGGATAACTTCTTTGATGGCCGGGTCAAGATGGTCGAAAGGGACATCTTTTACAAGTATCTCTTCTGTTAAATATTTTCTGGCTGCGGCAAAAAAATCCTCACCGTTTTTAATCTCGTCATGGATCTTCCCGGCGATACCCGCTTCAGCTTTTATAACGGCAATGCTGACGATTTCCGGGAAGGTGAATTCTTTCTTGTTCTGCTCATAGTAAGATATAATTTCATCTTGAGTGGCGTTTCGGGCCTGGAAAAGACGTTTCTCTATCTCTTTGACCAGACGGTATTGTCTATAAAAATCATAGTTCTTTTTTAATGGCGGTTTTTTTTCATATCCCCTGCTTAATGATTCCAGTGCAATAAGTTCGGACGTAACAAGATTGTTGATGATATTGGTCTTCATTTTGGCAAGGCTGTCATCTTCCTGCAGCAGCTTGTCCGGAGTCATCTTAAGACTCTGTTCATACTGTTTGATAAATCCGTCTGAGTTGATAAACGGTTCTCCTTTGCTGGTGACAACAGGTTTGCCGAGAAGGTGGTCATACGGTTTTTCAAGATCGATCTCTGCTATGAGTTCTTCATCTATGTGTATCTCATATTTTTTGCGGAGATTATCTAACAGAAAACTCGTCAAACGGGACTGTTCTTCTTTCCAGAGCTGCGACCGGATCTTCTCCCTGAAAGCTTCGAAATCTTCTTGAGAAGGACCGGTAACGTCTTCGAGTTTTATGACGGTAAAAACATTGCCCATTGACACAGGGGGGGCAAAATCGCCGGGCGCCATGCCGAGCAGAATCTCCAGCCAGGAATCCAGCGTTTTGGCAGGACGGAGGACCCTGTTCTGCTGGAACTGCATGACATCCGCCTTTGCAGGATCGTCGGCAATCCGGTCGAGCTGCAACTCTCCGCTTTTCAGTTTTTCATAAGTCTCTTTGGCCTTTTCTTCATCACTGAAGATAAGAAAAGCAACCTGCCATTGCGGAGTATAGTCCTTTTCATACCGTTGCCACATGGCCTCGTCCGTGATGAAGGTTTTTGAATCTACCTCTTCGTTTTTTAATGCAAACTGGGCACGGACTTTGAGATATACATCGACTTTTTTTCTGTAGGAAGGTTCCTGATACAATCCCATGGCATTGGCTTCATGAAGCAAGAGGTTCCATTCAATATATGGGTCCATTGTTTCCGGGAAAGGGGTGTCCGGATCTTTCCAGAGTTCCCACCAATTGCTGAAGTCCTCGGATGTGTATCCGATGCTGTTTATTGTAACGAGAGGTTTCTCTTTCCAAGGCCATGCCGCCATCAGGCTGGAATGGGACCCAAGAGTAAATAACAGTGTAAAAAATAAGAGAATCAGTGTTCTGTGCATTTTTCCAGTCCTGCGGAAAGCCAAAGTTGAATGATGTCATGCGAAATGAGTCTGGAAAGCTCTGTAATGGTGTTAATAACACCGAAATGCATGACCGTCCTGTAATCGCTTCCCTTTTTGCCGTAATATGTCGTCCAGATGGTCCGACCGGTTTCGCCGTCAAGAATATTCAGTCTGACGGTCAGTTTCGGTTCCATAAGATTGCTTGCTTTTTTTTCTTCCATCACCATGATGGCGCCGGTTACAACGATTCCGGCGTCAAGTCGTGCCGCAAGTATTTTGATTCCTTCTATATCAGGTAGATGCTTTCTTGGAATTGCCATCTGCCTGAATATCTTTCTTACATCACCCTCCTGAGCTGTGTAAAGGCCGGGTGTCCTGTTCAGTTCCGTCAGAAAAATACGGTAAAGAATTGTGTCTCCTTCGATATATTTTGTTTCGTTCACAAAGGGGAGCACGACAATACTGCAGTAGTTTCCTTCAGGCAAAGGGGCAAGCTGCTGGAGTTCCGGTTTTTTGCCAAGGCTGCATGCTGAGAGTGTTACACACAGAAGACAGGCAGTTATAAAAGAAATGGCGCCGGTATGGTTTTGACCGGAAATAAGGACTGTCGGTTTGTGAAAAGAAAATTGAAGTAACAGCACGTTAGAAGTCGGAGTCCCATGTTTCCGCAGGAGATTCGGTTTTTATTTCAGATCCACCTGACTCAGTCTCAGCAGCCTTGTTTCTGGCGAGTTGAAGCAGGTCCTTAAAACTTTTTTTGGTCTTGTTTCCAAGAATGTCTCTCAACAGCACATTGCCTTCAATGACAAATGCTTTTTCCAGGCCTGTTTCCGGAGGTGTGTAGTCTATGTTATAGGGAAGCTCTTCCCCCTCAATCTGTTTAAGAAGTTCGCCGGTCTCGGACAGAAGGTCAAGTCGCCAGTGGTTGATTGGAGCGTTGCTTTCAGAGTCTAAAACGATCTTCATCGTATTGTCTTCTTCCGTAACGTCAAGCGACACCGGAGGCGCTGAGCCGATAAAGGTGACCTTTTCCGAGGCAGTGGCTACGTTGCCGGCCCTGTCCTGCACAGTCAGAAAGATTGTGTATTCACCGTCGTCAGCAACATGACCGGTAGTGTTGGAACCGTTCCAGACGAGCCTGGGAAGACTTCCCTTGCCGCTTTCTGTGTTGATGATCTCTCCCGGTCCTTTCTCAACTGAGATTTCCCAGGAGGTGATAGGCTCTCTGGTGTGAAGGATGGGCTTGATGCGGAGTTTCCGGTTGAACAGGGTCTTGCCCTGGAACTCTTTCCCGAGCAGCTTGATGCCGATTCCAGGAGGGGTGCTGTCGACCGTATAGGCGCCCAGGTAGGTTTCTTGCTGGTTTCCGTTCGGCCAGATCAGGATGAGGCTCACAGGATATCGCTCATCTTCGCCGGCGCCGGTCCAGATACTCTTCAAGATGCGGCTGCCGGAATCTTCTGAAGGTTTCATGGCAAGTTTCAGGCTATTGCCGATCCTGCTCAGGATTGTCGGTTTTTTGTTGGCGCCGGTCCATGATGCCTGATAATAGCGGCCGTCCGATGATTCCATTGCTATATGCACCCGGTTGCCTGCTTTAATGAAAATCTGGGGCGATTTTCCTTCCTCGGCAGGACGAAGCCTGATGGTGCAATTTACACTTTCACCCGGTCGAACATATTTGGGTTCGATAATTGCGGACTCCATGTCAAGAAGTGACGCTATTTTAAATCTGTCAATATCGGCATAAACTTCCGACGGGTCACTCAAGTCCTCAGCCATGCCGGCCAGGATCGTGTCGATGATAATGGGCAGCAACTCATCGGTTGATGACGGTTCGGAAATTCCAAGGATGCGTTGTTCGTCAGCACGGCTTATGCCGTTGGTGTTGGACCAGACCGAGGCGGCGTCCGTGGTCCGGACCATATTGAGAGAAAGGCCAAGGGCCGGCAGTTCATCGTTTCGCTGCTGGCAGATGGTGCCGAAAAGGATGAAATCGGTGTTGAGTTCTTCTTTTGCCTGCAGTATCAGTTTTGATTCCAGGAAACCGACCCAGCGAATCCGGTTGCGTGACATGAAAGAGAGAATCTCTTGGCTCGGAACAATATCAAAACCTGACTCCTGGAGCCTCTCGGCTAAAACCTCGGTAAGCTCGAAATTAATACCGTTCCGGCCTTTGCTCAGGTCTTCCACAGGATACACTGCAACTGTCTGCGTCCAGGCTGGAGAGATCCAGATCAGGACGAAAAGCAGAGGAAGAATATATTTGAGGCTGAATCTGTTCATGAGTTAAGTACTAATTTACCTTATCGACCATATTTTTCAAGAATCACTTCTTGTTCCTGAAATGAAACCTCTTTAATAACTAAATTAAATGCAAATTTTATGCCACGAAGTGTAATTGGATGCTGTTGTTGGTTTGTGGTTGGGTTTATTGTTTTTTTTGTTGAATAATCAGTTTGTTATTCAGTTGTTTTTTTAAAAAAAAGTTGGCGAACGGTTGGGGAAGATTGAAAAAAACAGTCAATTTGTAATTTGAATTACAATAGATGTATTTCAGATTACAAAGAATATGTAATTTTCTGATATTTAACAAGAAAATCTTCTTTTTTGCAACAATTTCCAGTGTGATTCTGGATCATTTTTTTCGTGATAACAGAATGGTATTCCTGAAAAAAGAAAAAGAGTGTTTTTGGGGCAATATCAGGAGGGCTGTGGGGCATTTGGCGCTTCAGGGGTCAGGGGACACCAGGGGTCGGGGGCCAGGGGGCGGGGATCAGGGGTCGGGGATCAGGGGTCGGGGGGAAGAAGCTCCCGGATTTATCCCGGGAGAGTTTCACCTTCAGCCTACATCGCCGGCCACGCCACGCTCTCTTCCCCACCGACCTTGCGTCGGTGGCTTGCTGGTTTGGCAACTACAGAACGAGAAGTTAGAGATCAGTGAAAGAAGCTCCCGGATTTATCCCGGGAGAGTTTCACCTTCAGCC
>DAOVSZ010000212.1 GCA_030627725.1 Desulfobulbaceae bacterium | reverse complement strand
TCGAAAATGATCGCAGTTTTTTTGTCTAGTAAGCTATTACAGGGGGCTCATATCCGCGTGTCAATCGTCGTGTCGCTGTGTAGACCGACAAAAAGGCCTGAGAACTGTACTGGTGCTACGTGAACAGGCCGATGACAGATAAGCGAGCTTGCGAGACTTCGAAGGAGATGAGAGTCCTGTGATGGCTTACTACCAATCCAGCATTTTCCGCGCCGCGGCCATCGGCCGTCGCAGGAGGTAATAATAGAGCCGGGTCTTCTCTCCATAAATCTTTGCAGTGCCGCGCAGGCCCACCCTGGCTGAAGATGTTTTTGGTTCAAAGGCCGCCTTTACCGGGAAGGCCAGGACATTTTCCGGCGAAACCAGCGGCTCGTAACTTGTCTGTCTTATTTTTGCGCGCAAGACATGGGTAGGGTCAATATTGAGAAACATCCTGACCTGGGCGTCTTGCTTCAGGTTGACGGCATTGTCCACCGGGACCCAGATCTCGATTTCGGTCCGGCCCGGATCTGCCAGGGTCATGACCTTTTCTCCGGTGACCACAGGTTTTCCGATCCAGTCATTCACATCACCGAAAACCGCAATCCCGTCCCGTTCTGCATGGACTTGTATCCTGGCGAGTTCATCAGCGGCAAACCGGACCTCTGCCTCCTTACTTTTCACCCGGGCCCGCAAGAGATCGGCATCTCCGGAGCCTTTGACTGTAATGAGTGATTTCTGGGTTGTCCTTTTGAGTTCCGCCTTGATAACAGCCAGGGCCTTGACTGCCACGGCGTGCCTGTTTCTAAGGTCTGTGTCGTCCAGGCTGAAGAGGAGTTGACCTTTTGTGACCTCCTGGTTCGGCTGGATATGAAATTGTTTGATGACCCCGTTTAAAGGAGAGGTGATCACAACCGGGTCTATGGGGATAACCTGGGCCGGGGCCATGACCGTAAGCGGAACCGGCAGGGCAAGGAGGGCAGAGAAAAGAGCAATAAAAAAAAGCTTCAGAGGCCAGCCGCTGACAAGGTTGCCGCTGACTTTTCGCAGCCGGCCCGGTCGCTGCCGCAGGGCCAGCCAGTCGTGTCCATAGGCATCGGCAAGCTGGTTTAAAAGGGCGATTTCAGGGGGTTCCCAAGGAGTTTCCCGTGAGAACCAGATGCCGCCAAGCAGGGTGTCGCCTGATTGCAGCGGGCACCAGAGCCCGTACGGGGCAGACCATTCCTCCCATCCCTTATGAAAGGCTGTCGGGATCTCCTCCTGAGAGACGGTAAAGGGTTCGGCGGGATTGTGAGTTTTCAGGATTTTTTTTAGAAGGCGCTGGAGCCAGACGATGAAGGGGGCGTTTTTTTCAGGTGTATCCACCTGTGAGACCGCCTTGACGGTTAGAGCGCCGGAAGGGCGTCTTCTGCACAAGACCGCCTGCCGGTAGTTGATCAGCCGAAAGGTTTCATTCACAACAACAAAACCGTGTTCCGCCTCAGATGCGGCATGACGGCTCTGTTTTTCAAGCTGAAGAATGGTGCCGATCCCTATGACCTGCTGCTGCAGCTGGGCTGTGGTGTCCTGTTTTTCTTCCATTTTTGGGTTATTGAGTTATTGGGTTTATTTCGGCAGCGTAAAGATGGCTGTACCGCTCATGCCTGCCAGGAGTTCGTTGTTTTTTCCGGAGATGGAAGCGCTGACCTCGAGGGTCTGGTTCACCGGATTAACGCGGGCCCCGGTCATGGTGACCTTTCCCTTGTACGTCTTGCCGGTCTCATCGATCCGGATTGTAAACGGTGTCCCCTGTTTGAGCCACCTGAGCCATTGGGACGGAATCAGGAGATGGACCCGCAGTCTGAGATCGTCCAGGATTTCAAGCAGTGGATCGCCTCCCTTGACACTTTCAAATGGCTGGACAGGGCGTTTTACCACGCGACCGGAAAATGGGGCCTTTATCACGCACATGTCCGTCTTTGCCTCGTTCACCAGCACTTCGGCCTTGGCGCCTTTCATCCTGGCCGATGAAAGCGCAACCTCAAGCTCGCTTGTTGACCCGAGTTCCATCAGCTGCAGGTTGGCGTCATGGGTCTCTGTTGCCGCCTCGAGTTTCATCCGGGCCTTCTGCAGTTCCGCCTTGAGGATGGAACAGTCAAAGGTGACGAGCGTCTGATCTTTTTTAAACCGGTCGCCCTCTTTAACGGAAATATCCGTGATCCGGCCGGCAATCTGACTCGACAGCACGGACTCGGTCTCAGGCACCAGAAGCCCCCGGACCTCGGCTTTTTCTGCGGCGTTGACCCATAAGGGGACAAGAATGCAGCAGAGAAAAAAGAAAGAAAAAAGATGAAAAATTTTATTGGAAGCAGAGAGTTTCATAGTATGTCAGCTAGATGTTGTTTTTGTGGTGCGATGCATAGAGGTCAAGTAAACGGCGTATCATTTTTTGATATTGCGAGTGATGCTTCTTCGCCGCTTGTTTAAAGAAATCCACACTGGATTTGCTCAAAGTAATAGTTACTTTCTGGGTATCTTCTTTAAAGACGAGCTCTTCAGGAGGAGGTAAAAAATCATCCACAATGCGAAGCTTCCCTAAAGGCTCATTTGTGTATTTAATTTTTGTGTTCGTTTTCATAAATTTTCCTCCCTTTCCGCCAATATCCAGCGCCAATGATACGGTTGACATCGCCAAAGGCATATTGGGCAAATTCGAATGAAACATCATGCCTTTCCTGGTTTTGAATGTTCTTGTTTTCATCCCATTCAAATTTTACCTTTTTCATACCTTGATGATATCAAAGGAAAGCCTTGAAAGCAACAAAATATACATATATTTATATGGAACAATATAAGGAGAAAGTTAAGGATGTTTTACTTACACTGGAGAAACTGGAAAGCATCGTCCAATATCTTCATGATCTCGGCACGTTCTGCCTCTTGCCGCATGCTTTCTTCAGCCAGTTGCCTGGTGAGCGCCTCGGCGCCGGCAGGTTTTGTTTCTTTTGCTTGTTGCTTAACCGGGGCAGCAATAACCTCTGCTTGTGGTGCGGCTGCGATTGCTTCCTCCTCAAGTTCTTCTTCCGGTTCTTCTTCTGTGCTTTCCTCCTCTTCACCCTCTTCTTCCATCAGTTCTTCTCCTTCTGTTGCCAGAGGCTGTTCGCCTTCCACGAGTGGCGCTTCCGGATCAAAAATGACAGGTTCATCAGCACGGAAAGGTTCTATCGGAAGCAAATCCATTACAGAGATGTCGTCTGAAACGAAACCGAAGTCATCACCGCCTGGAGCAAATAAGGGATTGGTTTCATCAACAGGTAGGGTATCTGTTGGACTTGAGGTTGTCTGGCTCTCAGAAGTCGGGGGCGGAGGTTCAGGGATATCCTGAATAGAGAGCGTGATGGAAATTGCAGCGCTCGTGTCCTCGCCGTCATTTACTGAAAAGAGAATGGTACGATCACCAGAGGTGGGATATTCCCCGGCCAGATTTACATAAGAAATACTCCGCAGGGCTTCCTGATACACCTCTTCAGAGGCATCTCCGGCAAGATTCAGTGTCCCGGTAGCAGCATCCCAGGTTCCGGTGATCCCGTTTACGTTGGTGAACTGAAGGACATCCTCACCGGACTTGTAATTCCCGGCTATCCGGATTGATGCACTTTCCATGTTGATGTCATCCGCATCATTTACCGTGATCTCCGGAACAAGGGAAATGGCGCCAACACCTTCGGTATATGTCAGGTTAAGGGCTGACGGGAGATCCAGCATCGGGAGATCATTGGTTCTTGTCACATGAATTGTGCTGAAGGCAACATTGCTGTTCACGTTCCCGTCATTGACCTTAAAACTGACGGATCGTGAGAGTTCCGAGGGGCTTTCGCTTATGGTTTCAAATGCTACAGAGCGTAAAGCAGTCTGATAATTTGCTACCGTATCGCTTCCTGTCAGGGTCAGGGTGGCGGTAGATGCATTCCATGAACTGGTGATTCCATTCTGATTGGTAAAATGGAGGATATCTTCATCTTCAACGTAATTACCGAAAATGGTGATGGTGGCGCCTTCCAAATTTGTATCATCAGGATCAGTCAGGGTGACAGTGTTATCAATGACGGTTGGAGGTCCGTTTTCCGTGTAATTCTGAATCGCGCCGCCTGTAATTGCGGGTGCATCGTTTACGGCTTCGACATTCACTGTGCTGGTTGCGGCAGCGCTGTCAATATCGCCGTCATTGACCTTGAATGTGATTGTTCTGGAAAGTATCGAAGGGCTGTTGTCGATATTCTGATATGTTATGCTTCTGAGGGCGGTCTGATAGTTGGCAAGTGTGTCAGATCCTGTAAGAGTGAGAATAGCGGTTGACGCGTTCCATGAGCCGGTGATGCTGCCGGTGTTTGTAAAAGAAAGTATGTCCTCGCCTTCTATGTAATTGGCGCTGATGGTGACTGTAGCGCTTTCAATATTCACATCGTCTGCATCATTAATGGCGATAGTGTTGTCGATTATTGAGGCTGTATCGTTTTCTGTATAAGAGAGAGAGGCGCCTGCTGTTATCAATGGTGCACGGTCGGTGAAGTAAACTTTGTCGCTTTCTTCCTGGTTGACGATAAACGCATCGAGATCGCCATCACTATTCACGTCAAAAAGAGCAACTCCTCTACTGCCTCCGGTTCCTAAACTCAAGCCACTATCTGAGAAAGAGCCAGCTCCGTTATTCAACCAAATTTTGTTGCCTTGGGCATAATTCGCAACATATGCATCAAGGTCGCCATCAGCGTCCAAATCAGCAAGCGCCACATCATTACTGTCCGAACTCCCCAAATTTTGACCGCTGTCCGTAAAGACGCCGGCGCCGTTATTGAACCAGACTTTATTTGCATTGTTTGAATAATTCGCAACAAACGCATCAATATCACCGTCATTGTCTAAATCGAAAAGGCGCACCCTGTTACTGGCAGAACTGCCTAAACTCTGACCACTGTCTGAAAAAGTGCCGTAACCATTATTGAGCCAGATAGTGTTTGCACCGCCATTTGCGATAAAGGCGTCAAGGTCGCCGTCACTGTCCACGTCTGCAAGGGACACTCCATAACTGGCCCCTCCTAAACTCTGACCACTGTCTGAAAAAGTACCGGAACCATTATTGAGCCAAAGTTGATTGCTGCCCCAGACAGCTATGTAAGCATCGAGATCCCCGTCTTTATCCACATCTCCTAAAGCGATATCTTGACCGGAGGCGCCGAGAGTTTGTCCACTGTCGGTAAAACTAGCACTTCCATTGTTAATCCAGAGTTTATTGGCCTGCCCAAGTCTATTTGTGACTATTGCGTCAAGGTCACCATCGCCATCAACATCTCCAAGAGCAACGCTAGTGCCATAAGAGGTTCCAAGGCTTTGTCCGCTGTCGGTAAAAATTCCCGACCCATCATTCAGCCAAATCTTATTGGCATATTCCGGTCCGGGAGAACCTCCTTCCTGCCCGTTTGCGACAAATGC
>DAOVSZ010000166.1 GCA_030627725.1 Desulfobulbaceae bacterium | reverse complement strand
GGTGCTCTTATCTCTTGGGGTTACCTTGGCAATTTCATCAACGGTAAAGAGCGGCAGGGTGCCGCCGCGATACTGAATATTCTGGCGGCCGCCGGTCGTCTCGATATTGCTGTTTTTAATTTTTTCGATCCGGGAGACAAGTCCAAGGGGAACGGCCATCTGTTCATGCGGCGTATTCCTGACGATCAGCAGTGACTGAAGGTCCTGCTTGATCAGTTCCTCTTCCTCGCTGAGTTTGTCCTGCATCTGGTCTGACAGCATCGAAAGGTTCATCATCTTGCTGATGCCGACGACGTCAAGGATAAGGGCGACCTTGCCGTCACCCTGAATAGTGGCGCCGGCATAGCCCTGACACTCTCTGAGGTGGGAGCCGAGAGGTTTGACCACGATTTCTTCAGAGTCAAGAAGTTTGTCGACGATCAGGCCGTAGTGGAAATTGCCGGCAGCAACAATAAGGATATTATAGGCGCTTAACGGATTCGTGCGCCGGTCCTCTGATGTCCGTTGAACCGCGGTTGCGTCTGATTCGGTCATTGCCAATGCTGTTTTGTGGCCATTCTCCCCGGATGTTTCCGCCGCCATATCTTCTTGTTCAGGAGCCTGTGGCAGGGGCAGGTGTGTGACAGGGCTTCTTCTGTCTGCTATCCGGGTCCGCCGGCATGGAATTTTTTTTTCAGTGAAGAGATCGGTATAGGTCCTCTCTTCGATGTCCAGGACATCGGACAGATGGATAAGGGGCAGGAGGTCTCCGCGAAGCCGCATGACCAGCGCTGAGCCGATATGTTCAATCTTCTCTTTCACCTGAGCGGCCGGGATTCTGACAAGTTCGACCATGTTAACCTGCGGGATGGCATACCGTTCTTCCAGCAAGGTAACAACCAGGCTCGGGATAATGGCAAGCGTGAGCGGCAACTTGATAGAGATGGTCGTGCCCTTGCCGAGGCTGGTGTCAATATCAAAGATGCCGCCGATTCTGGTCAGATTGGCATTCACCACATCCATGCCAACACCCCGACCCGAGACATCGGTCACCTGCCGGGCAGTGGAAAGACCGGGCAGGAAGATAAGTTTTGCCAGTTCTTTCTTCGACATGGCATCAAGCTGGGCCCGGTCGTGAGACCCCATGGCAATGGCCTTCTCTTTTACTTTTTCGGTATCAATGCCGGCGCCATCGTCTTCAATTTCAATAATGACGTGCCCGCCCTGGTGAAAGGCGGAGAGGTGAAGCGTCCCTCCCTTTGGCTTGCCGGTCTGTTCCCGGATGTCCGGTGTTTCAATGCCGTGGTCAACCGAATTGCGGACCAAGTGGGTCAGCGGGTCGCCTATTGCCTCAATAATGGTTTTGTCAAGTTCGACCTCACTGCCGTCTATGATGAGGTTGATCTCTTTTTCAAGACCTTTGGACAGGTCTCGCACCATCCTTTTGAACTTGTTAAAGACGTTGCCAACCGGCTGCATGCGGGTTGACATGATTGCTTCCTGGAGTTCGGAAGTCACCAGGTCAAGGCGCTGCGAGATATTGTCCATCCCCTGGGCCTTGCTTGAGCTGACGGTCTGAATGAGCTGGTTCCTGGTCAGCACCAATTCTCCGGCCAGGGTCATCAGGTTGTCAAGAATTTTGACATTGACCCTGAGGCTGCTTTCCGGGGTGAACGTTTTCTGGGCGCCTTCAATTTTTTTAACCGGGGCCGGAGGAGATGCCTCGGCAACAGGCGCCGGACGAGAGGGGGGAGGAGTCGATTTTGCCATGGATGTTTTTGGGGATGTTTTGGGGGAACGCTTGGTTGACTGCTTTGCAAGCAGTTCCGAGGAGGGAATCAAGAGGACGGCCTCCTCTTTCAGGTCGAGAAACTGCGCCAGCAGGGTTGATTCCATGATTGTAGCGAGAAGGATGAAAACAGGCGGACTTGAAACCTCCGGGTCGGAACTCAAGTCAACCTCTTCGCCGGCGGCATCGCAACAGCCAAAAAAAACGCCCATGTCCTGAAGATCTTTAAAAAAAACTGCGGATGTTTTGCCTTTGGTCTTGACATCAGCAATGAGGTCCAACTCTATAATAAAGAGGTTCTGACCTGATTTGACTGCCCCGGTGATTTCTTCAGTAGCGATACTGAACAGATGGACAGCTGCTTCGATTTCGTCGAAGGAGACTGTCGAGGTCGGCGCTGCTGCCGCTTGATGCGCTGGAGGCGAGTCTTCAGGGATGACGGTCTTCTGGGTCTCTGTCGTGGCAGTAGAGGATGTCAGGGCGGCAAGAATACCCGAAATGTCTTCTTCGTTCTCTGCTTCCCTGGCGTTAAGCAGACGGATCAGCGTGTCTGCGGCATCCAGCAGATGGCTGATTATCTCCGGGGTTGGAATCAATACCTTCTCACGAATCTGATTGAGAACGTTCTCAGCGCCGTGTGCCAGGTCTTTAACTGTGTCCAATCCCAGAAAACCGGCACCGCCTTTAATCGAGTGGACGGCCCGGAACACCTTGTTGACGAGATCCTGGTCGATGTCCGCGCCAGCCTCTTCAATGGCCAGGAGATCACTCTCGATTCCGTCAAGGTGCTCGTTTGATTCTTCTATGAATGCTGCCAGGGTTTCATCGTCTTGAATCATGATAGTTCGTAAGCCTTAGTAAGAGCAGTCCTGCCTTGGCTGGATTATGATCGTATCTGCTTGAGAAATTTGTCCACTTCCGTACGCAGCATTTCAGCCTTGGTGGAAAGGTCCGCCATTGCGGAAAGCACCTGGCCGGCCTCTTCACCTGTCTGTTCCGCCACCTGGGCAACAACGGCAATGCTTGATGAGACGTTACGGGTGCCGTCAGCCGCCTGTTGGGTGTTCTGGGCGATATTCTGGGTCACGGCGCCCTGCTCTTCCACTGCCGCGGCGATGGTTGAGGCAATTTCGTTAATATTGCAGACAGTATCGCTGATATTATGGATTGCCTCAACCGCATCAGTGGTGGCGTCCTGGATGCCGCTGATCTGTTCATCAATCTCCTTGGTAGCGGCTGTTGTCTGTTTTGCCAGTTCCTTGACCTCATTGGCCACCACGGCAAATCCCTTGCCGACCTCGCCTGCCCGGGCCGCTTCAATGGTGGCGTTTAAGGCAAGCAGGTTTGTCTGGCTGGCGATATCGGTGATCAGATCCACGACTTCGCCGATCTTCTGTGAGGCCGCGGCCAGGCTCCTGACCTGTTCGTTTGTTTCTTCTGCTTTGGTGACAGCTTTTCCGGAGACTTCGGCTGAGTGAGTAACCTGGGTGCTGATCTCAGCCACTGAACTGGAAAGTTCTTCGGTTGCCGTGGCAACGGTCAACATGTTGGCGGAGGTTTCCTCGGAGGCGGCAGACACCTCGCTTGACTTCTGTTTGGTCTGTTCTGCGTTCGTGTTCATCGAATTGACGGTTGCTTCCATCTGGGAAACAGCTTCGGCCACCCCTTCGATCAGACCGCCGACACTGGCCTCAAAGTCGCCCGCCATTTTATTCATGAACTGGATTTTTTCCTGTTCAGCTTGTTTTTTGTTCTCTTCCTGTTCTTTTTCAAGCCGTTTTCTGTCAATGGCGTTTTCTTTAAATATCTGGACCGCGTCCGCCATTTTGCCGATTTCGTCCTGTCTGGCCTGGGCCGGAATTGTTACATCATGATCGCCTTGGGACAACTGCTCCATGGCAGACGTCATATTGACAACCGGGGTTGTGATGGACTTGGCCAGAAAGAAGATAATGAAGCTGATAAGGATGATCAATGCCGCGCCGCCGCCGATCAGCATCATGCGCTGCTTGGAGATGGCCTCTCTTAAGTGGGCGAGGTCATAGGTAAGTGTGATAACGCCCCCGTGTTCCGTTTTTTTCCAGCTCGGGTGGCAGCGGATACAGTCCGGTTTGACGATCTGAGGGGTAAAGATCTGCACATTGGATTCATTGAGTATCTGAAACGGTTCATGTGTCGTAGACAGCTTCGCTTTGATATCAGCCGGCAGTGAATGACCGTCCATTTTTTTGCCGGAGGAGGAGAGGTTGATATTGAGGTGTCTGTCGTAGAGGGACACATCAATAACGCCTTTTATCTTTTGCTGCTGCTTCAGGAGTTTGTGGAAATTTTTCATCTGGCCCCGTTCCAGGGAGTCCTGCACTCCTTCCTGCAGGGATTTGGAAAGGGTTTCGACCGAGTCCATATAGGTGTCGGTCAGCTCTTTCTTCATATAGGTATGCAGCATAAAGGTGCCGACAAACAGTGAGATGAACAGCACAATCACAACAGTCAGCATCAACTTGAGGGTGATTGAAAGATTCGCTAAAGAATTCTTGGCCATGTAAACTCTCCTGGACGTATGTTGAAAATTAGCCTTGCGAAGCTATCCGGTAAAAGGGAAGGTCCCTTTTCTTGGCAAAGAGAGGTGACGCGCAGCCGATACAGGGGGCGTTGGCATCTATACACCAGGTCTGGCCGCTGTTCCACCAGCGGCTCGGGCAGTCGGCATCGGTCTGTGGGCCAAGGCAGCCAAGCTTGAAAAGACAGCCCTTGTCCCCAAGTTTCTTGGCAAAAATTTCCTGCTGAAAATCGTGATACCTTGGGCAGTTTTCATGGACGTTTTTGCTAAAGAAAAGTGATGGTGAGCCGGTCTCCGTCAGGTCCGGCAGACCGATTTTGACCAGATGGACAATGGTGTGCCAGACCCAGTCCGGATGGACCGAGCATCCTCTGATATTGACGACCAGTTTTTCGATATTTTTTTTGGCATAAAATTCCTTCAGCCCGATGGCGCCGGTCAGATTTCCTTCCGCGGAAGGGATGCCGCCATCGCAGGCGCAGGCGCCTATGGCCACGGCCGCGGTCATGGTGCGGGAGGCTTCTTCAAGGTGTTGGGCAAATGTTTTATGACCGATCATACAAGCCTCGGGCTTCTTGTAGGGAATGGCCCCTTCTACGGCAAGGATATACTCTCCGGCCTGACCGGAAATGAATGAGTCGATGAGTTCCAGGGCTTTTTTCCCTGAAATGGCTGACAGATCGGCATGAAAGGCAAGCTGGGAGTATTTGGTGATCATTGTCGCGGCTGAGGGGGATTCCGCCTGCAGGAGTGAGATCGAGCAGCCTGTGCAGCTTTGCCCCTGGAGATAAATCAGCTTTGGAATAGATTTCGGGTCCAGTTTTTTCAGCGCGGCACTGACAGGTTCCGGCAGATTGGTGATGCCGAATGCCGTTGAAAGTGTGGCCGCCAGTTTAAGAAATTCTCGTCGATCGAGCATACTGCACCTTTATGAGTTGAATGGTTATTCGCTCTGCAGAGAGCGCCTAATGCACCGCACATGCCAGGCATGGATCAAAGGAGTGTACAATCCGCACGGATTCAATCTGATCTTCAGGGTCCTCCACATGGGTTCCGATCAGGGCGGATTCAAGGGCCCCGGGCCGGTCGTTATCATCCTGCGGCGAGCAGTTCCAGGTCGTTGGAACGACGCACTCATATTTGTCGATTTTGTGATTTTCGAGACGGATATAATGGAGCAGAGCGCCGCGGGAGGCCTCTGTGGCGCCGAAACCTTCGCCTGTGGCCGGGATGTTGATTTCCGGCATCGTAGGACCGCTGGGATCGAGCCGTTCGGTTTCTTCCAGAAGAAAATCAGCGATAACAACGCCGCATATGGCCCGGCAGAGATGACGGCCAAGGACAGAGTTCAGTTGTTCGGCCTTGATGCCGGCAACACCTGCAAAGTGGTTGACCAGTTCTTTTAATTTTGAGTTGTTGCCTTGCATATAGTCGATCAGGACCCTTGCTGCCGGCCCGACCTCGACCATCTTGCCGTCGTACCGCGGGGCCTTGATCCATGAGTAGGCGGAATTCTTGTGAGGGGCAGGTTCAAGCTGACCATCTTTGACCGGCAGTCCGGTGGGTGACGAGTATTTCGAGTAGCGGACATCTTCGGTGATGCTTTCAAAATCAACCTTGGAGATCTTTCCGTCGTAGAGCATGCCTGGAGCGAAAAGCCGGCGGCTGTTGCGGTCCGGACCGAGCGGCAGGAGTCCGTAGGAGAGAAAACCTCCTTTGCTTCTGCCTATATCCCAGTATTCAGGAAAGGCGGTGGCTACAGCGACAATGTCCGGGATATATTTCTGGTGGTAAAAGTTTTTGACCTCAAGAATCAGGGCCTGATACTGGGTAATCAGATCGATGGTGGCGGGCTGCGGGCAGCCGCCCGGGAAAAGAGCTGTTGCATGAGGGAATTTGCCGCCGAAGATGGCGGATGCCCTGTTTGCCTTTTTCTGGATCTCCATTGATTCAAGGTAATGTTTCAGCGCCCCGATATTGATTTCAGGGTCCTCAATATAGGCGCCGGACAGCCTAGGAAGAAAGGGGGCTGCCGGATAGG
>DAOVSZ010000293.1 GCA_030627725.1 Desulfobulbaceae bacterium | reverse complement strand
TGAAGCGGTTGCGAATTGCACTCCTGAATGGGCGGAAGGGATAACAGGCGTTCCAGCGGCAGATATTGAAGAGGCGGCACACATTATTGCAAAGGCCTCACACGCCGGCATTTATTATACCATGGGTATCACCCAGCACACCTCAGGCACCAACAACGTCCTCACGTTAGCCAATCTCGCCCTGCTCACAGGAAACCTCGGCAAACACGGCGCAGGCCTGAACCCGTTGCGAGGCCAGAATAACGTGCAGGGCTCAAGCGATATGGCTTGCGTGCCGGTCTTGCTGCCTGGTTACGTCAGGGTCGATGACGATGCGAACAGAGCACGTTTTGAAAAAGAGTGGGAAACAACGCTGCCCTCAAAACCAGGGCTCACCGCAACAGAAATGACCAAGGAAATCCTTGAAAACGGCTCTATCGCCGGACTGTGGATCATGGGTGAAAATCCGGCGTTAAGCGATCCCAATATGGCCCATGCGATCAAGGCCTTCGAGAAGCTCGACTTTCTCGTGGTGCAGGACATCTTTCTTACCGAAACGGCGGAACTTGCCGATGTTGTGCTGCCTGCAGCCACATTTTCGGAGAAAGACGGCACCTTTACCAATACGGAACGTCGCGTACAACGCATTCGCCGGGCGGTCCGCTCACCCGGCTCTGCCATGGATGATCTCAACATCATCAACCAGGTCGCAGTCCGTATAGGGTATGGCCCGATAATCACTGCTCATAATACGAATACAGCATCCGGAAGCCGGATGAAAAATTTTTTCAACACCGCCGCAACTATCGCACCGTCTGATGTGTTTAATGAAATGGGCAGATTATGGCCGGCGCTGGCCGGGATAACCTACAGGCGTCTTGAGGAAAACGGCATTCAGTGGCCGTGCCCGACGGAAGATCATCCTGGAACGCCCTTCCTGTTTGAAGACGCTTTCCCCCGTGGCAAGGCCCGATTTACAGCTGTTGAATGGCATGCACCGGATGAAATGCCGGATGAGGAGTATCCGCTGGTCCTGACCACCGGTCGTGTGCTCGCTCAGTATCATACCGGTAGCATGACAAGGCGTTCAAAGGTCCTTGAAGGAATAGCGCCGCACGCCTTTGTAGAACTCAATCCGGATGATGCCGGAAATCTTGATATCAACGATGGCGAGACCGTGCGCGCAGCCTCTCGAAGAGGATCAATCTCTCTGGCTGTCAGGGTGACCGACAGGGTCGCTCCGGGAATCGTGTTTATACCGTTTCATTACCGGGAGGCAGCGGCAAATCTTTTAACGAACGACGCCCTGGATCCGGTATGTAAAATCCCGGAGGCCAAGGTCTGTGCCGTACGCCTTGAAAAGGTTTTAACAAATATATAGAATTCAGGAGTCAGAATCCAGAATAACTGCATTTTCTTTTTCTCCTGTCTATTGAACCTTGAACCTGCAATATTAACATTATTATTCTTCCGCGAAAATGCGGTAACAATCCAAGCCATATGAGTGGAGTACAATTATGGGACAAATTAAAGACAAGAAATCAGGAGCCGTAATGGTTGTCGGCGGCGGTGTGGCTGGTATTCAGGCCGCACTCGACCTGACCGATCTTGGCTATTACGTGTATCTGGTTGAAAAGTCAGCCGCTGTTGGCGGTGTCATGGCCCAGTTAGACAAAACTTTTCCAACCAATGACTGTTCGCTCTGAATCCTGGCTCCGAAGCTTGTTGAGGCCGGTCGGTCTCCAAATATCGAGATAGTAAGCAACGCTGATCTGTTGTCCCTTAATGGAAAGCCAGGGAAATTTACCGCAACCGTTCGTGTGCGTCCCCGTTATATTATTGCGGACGACTGTACGGGATGCGGTCTGTGTACAACCTATTGCCCACGCCATCTGGTGGATGATTATAATGAGGGCCTGAACCTGACCAGGCCTATTCATATCGATTATCCTCAGGCTGTGCCGGCGACCTACTTCATCGATCCTGACGCATGTCTGTATTTGACGCATGATACCTGTCAGATTTGTGTGCCGGTCTGCCAGAGCAAGGCAATTGATTTTTCCCAGAAAGCGGTTGAGAGAAAATTGCAGGTAGGCGCTGTTATCATGTCGCCAGGATTCGGCAGAGTTCCTGACGAGGCCCTGCTCAAATACAGCTATTCAAAACATCCTGATGTTGTCACCAGTTTTGAATTTGAACGCCTCTTGAATCCGTCCGGCCCTTTCAAGGGCGAGGTTTTGTGTCTCTCTGACAAACGGCATCCCAAGAAGATTGCCTTTATCCAATGTGTCGGATCACGTGATATCGGATGCGACAACGGGTACTGTTCGTCAGTCTGCTGTATGTACGCGATCAAGGAGGCAATGGTTGCCAAGGAACATGATCCTGAAGTGGATATCACCATCTACTACATGGATATCCGAACCCAGGGCAAGGATTTTGACGCTGCCAGAAGGCGCGCTGAAGAGCACTTCGGCATCACGTTTGTCCGTTCAAGGGTGGCGGATGTCGTGCCATGGAAGAACCATCTGAAACTGACCTATGCTACCATGGACGGCAAGCATAAGTTCGAACCCTTTGACATGGTCGTTCTTTCTGTCGGCCTTGATGCGCCGAAGAGCGCACAAGAGCTTGCCGGGATTGGCGGATTCGACTTAAACGAGTATGACTTCTGTAAAACAGGTTCCTTTGCGCCGCTTGAAACCACATCAGACGGTGTTCTTGTTGCAGGCGCTTTCCAGGGGCCGAAAGATATCCCGGAAAGTGTCACGCAGTCAAGCGCTGCCGCCGGTCTTGCCGCTGGTATCCTGAAAAAGGAACGAGGCAAAGGAATAGTCGTCAAGAAATACCCGAAAGAGAAGAAGCTTAAAAAAGATGAAGAGCCGAGAATCGGTGTCTTTGTCTGTCACTGCGGCATTAATATCGCCGGTGTTGTTGATGTGCCGTCGGTGGATGATTACGTAGACGGCATGGAAGGGGTTGTCTATCACGCCCAGAGCCTCTACAGCTGTTCCCAGGATGCCCAGGAGGTCTTGAAGGAGAAGATCAAGGAGCATAACCTGAATCGTGTGGTTATTGCCGCTTGTTCGCCCAGGACCCATGAGCCCCTGTTCCAGGAAACAATGAAAGACGCAGGCTTAAACCGCTGTCTCTTTGAAATGGTCAATATCAGGGACCAATGTTCCTGGGTCCATGCCAATGAGCCTGAAGCGGCAACGGACAAATCAAAGGACCTGGTGCGAATGGGTATTGCCAAGGCCCGTCACATTCAGCCTTTGGCCGAGCAGACAGTGCCTGTGACACCTGCTGGAATTATCATAGGCGGCGGTGTCGCCGGAATGACGGCGGCCCTGAACATCGCCTCGCAGGGGTTTCACTGTGTTCTGGTAGAGAAAACAGATTCTTTGGGTGGGAACCTGAAGAACATGACCAAAACCCTGACGGGTGAGGACACCCAAAAGCTCTTAAAAGATCTGACAACGCAAATCAAGAAAAACACCACCGCATAACACACACACACGCACGCAATCGCCCAGCCCGCCCTGCGCAATGTCGCCCGGCTCGACGCCATCCTTGAACACTCAGCGAGTCTTGACCCCGCGCACGCTGTGCGCGCGCAGCCACGTGGGGACGCTCGT
>DAOVSZ010000211.1 GCA_030627725.1 Desulfobulbaceae bacterium | reverse complement strand
CCGCGACCATTTCGGCACGGGTTGTCGATATAACGATGAATGGAAACCTCGGCATCCGTGGCTACAAGGAAGTCCGCCTGAACAACGAAACGCAGCATATTATTCTGACCGGCATCATCCGGCCGGAAGACATTTCTCATGATAACACAGTCCTTTCATCCTATATAGCGGATGCCAGGATTGAGTACAGCGGCACCGGTACGGTTGCGGACAAACAGCAGCCCGGCTGGCTGGCACGCGGCATCGATGTCATCTGGCCTTTTTAGGCCCTGTGTCTGCATCTCAACTAGGCAAAATATTCCGCACCTGTCTTTTGTTAAGATGGGTGACTTTTTTGGTGCAGGAGGGAAATGGCTTCGGGAAGAATTTAACGTAAAATGGAGTAGAACATACTGATATTGTGTATTTTCTCTGCCTTGTTCTTCTTCGCTGTGCGGCCACACAGTCAAACCTGATTTCGATAATATGCAGCTGAATAAATGCGATAAAAAACTTGGCATTCTAATTGCATTTTAGAAAGAAACAGAGGGAAAGGGCATCATTATTTTCCCAGCGGAAAAGGAAGAGAACGGCTTATGAAGATACAATTTTTTGGAAGACATGTGCAGACGTTGATCATTTTCCTGGCATTGGCTTTTTTCCTGGCCCCGGCTGATGCGGATGCTGTCCGGCTCAAGGACATAGCGTCCGTCAAAGGGGTCAGAAATAATCAGCTTATCGGCTTCGGGCTTGTTGTCGGCCTGGACGGGACCGGTGACGGGAAGCAGACCGGGTTTACCAGTCAGGGGCTGATCAATGTCATGAAAAACATGGGAGTCCATGTCAACAAGGATGATGTCAACGTGAAAAATGTCGCCGGCGTCATGGTCACGGCACAGCTGCCGCCCTTTGTAAAGGCAGGCCAGACCATTGACGTCATCCTCTCGTCCATAGGGGACTGC
Organism: Desulfobulbaceae bacterium; assembly: GCA_030627725.1. Lineage (GTDB taxonomy): Bacteria > Desulfobacterota > Desulfobulbia > Desulfobulbales > DAOVSZ01 > DAOVSZ01. The sequence continues at coordinate 4,563 of DAOVSZ010000211.1, read as the reverse complement.
TCCTCGCTCCAGGGAGGCACTCTGATCACCACGTCTCTGAAGGGGCTTGACAAGAAGGTGTATGCCATTGCCCAGGGACCGATCAGTATCGGTGGGTTTGCGGTGTCGGGCGGCGCAACCACCGGGATTCAGAAAAACCATCTGACCGTTGCCAGGATCCCGGACGGCGCCACTGTTGAGCGGGAGGTGGCGCTCTCGTTTGCCGGCAAGGATGAAATTGTCATCAGCCTGAATGAGCCCGATTTTACCACTGTCTCCCGGGCGGTAGAGGCCCTGAACAGCTATCTCGGTGGGGAATTTGCCAGGGCGCAGGACGGGGCCACAGTGGTGATTTCTGTCCCGGATTTATACCGGGACCAGGAGGTGATGCTCCTGGCCGGACTTGAAAATGTAGACATCCTTCCTGATGTCCGGGCGAAAGTCGTGCTTGATGAACGGACAGGCACCGTGGTCATGGGAGAAAACGTGAGAATCAGCCGGTTGGCCCTGTCGCATGGAAACCTGAGCCTCCAGATCGGGGCGGAACCCGGAAGCGCTGCCAGGTCCGGATTGAAGACGCCGACGACCGAGGAGTTGCTGCAATCGCCTTCAACAGAAGATCTTCTGCTCAGTCAGAGAGAGGTTGTTGGAGAAAAGGGGAGCAAGGTGATGACTCTCCCTGCCGGCGTCTCGCTCGGCGAGGTGGTCAGGGCATTGAATTCTGTCGGGATAACTCCGAGAGATCTTATTGCGATATTTCATTCAATTAAAGCGGCCGGGGCATTGCAGGCTGATCTGGAAATAATATGAGCGCTCTGAAAGTGACTTCACCAATACCGAATAATCTCAAGGAATCGGCGATCTCTGCCGATATGTTGAAAGAGAAAAAGATGCGGAAGGCCTGCGTCGATTTTGAGGCGATCATTCTGCAGCAGATGATAACCACCATGCGAAAAAGTGTTCCCAAGGGAGGCCTTTTCGAAAGCAGCTATGCCAATGAGACCTGGCAGTCAATGCAGGATGAGGAATTGACAAAAAACATCGCTGCCGGCGGCGGGATCGGGCTTGGCGAGGCACTCTACAAGGAACTGACCGGCCAGACACGATCTTCGACGAAAGAATGATAAAGACTTAGGCGGAAGGCAGAAGACAGAAGGCACAGAGAGAAAACCATCAAGAAGATCCAGTTAACACGATGAGAAAAATTATGAACGCTCAAACGAATAGTACAAAAGCAATTCATCCGAAGCTCTATGACATACTGGAGAAAGAAGAGCAGGTCTCTCAGGAGCTTCTTGGCATTCTTGATGAAGAACAGGCGGCCCTGACAGCTATGGATGTGCCGGCTCTTATCCAGGTCGCCAGAAAGAAATTCAACCAGTTTGCCCGGATCCAGGCCCTTGACAAGGCCTTGAATGAGATCGGCATGCTGCATCAGACAGGTGGGAAAAAGGTGCGGCATCCGAGGATGCAACAGGCATACAATACCCCTTTGCAGGCTGTCAGTCTTTCCTCGCTGGTTCCGCGTGCTGCAAAGGAAGATGCGGTCAGGCTGGAAAGGTATCGAAAATCCATTCTGGATATCCGCCGGGAGATTCAAACCCGCAATCAGATGAATAAACGGTTTGCCGAAGATACGCTTGGCTACCTCCATGACGCAATTTCACTGATCACCGGCGCTGAGGAAGGCGGTCCTGTGTATCACGCTAAAGGCATGACCAGGCGAAAGGCAGCGGCAGGACCAACGCTTATAAGTAGAGAGGTGTAAATATGGCTGGTGTTACGAGTACAATGAGCATCGCCAAAGATGCTCTTCTCGCCCATCAGGTTTCCATTCAGGTCACCGGCCATAACGTGGCTAATGTCGATACCCCGGGCTATACACGGCAGACGCTTAACCTCACGACCGCAAATCCTGTTCCTTCCAGGGTAGGACCGATCGGCAGCGGGGTATATGCCGACTATATTCAGCGGCACTACGATCAGTTTACCACCCAGCGGATCATGGAGCAGAATTCTCTCCTGGCGAGTCTCGGCGCCCAGATGGAATCGCTGCAGCTTGTGGAAACCACCTTTAATGAGGCGTCGGGTCTGGCGCTGAATGACCTGTTCAGCCAGTTCTGGGAAAGCTGGCAGGGTTTGTCCGATAACCCGGAGATTCTTTCTTCCAGGCAGACGGTTGTGCAGCAGGCGGAGCTTGTCGGCGAGCAGCTGAATAGCATGATGGATCAGATTGCTCAGAGCAGGTATGACTTCGGGGTCAGTCTGCAGGCTGCAATCGGTGATGTGAATTCTCTTACAGCGCAGATTGCGGACTTAAATATTCAGATAGGGGCTGCGGAAAGCGGAAACAGAAAGGCCAATGACCTGCGGGACATCCGTGATGTACTTTTACAGGAACTCGCCAAATTGGTTGATATTACCTATTTTGAGCCAAGCAGCGGGCAGTATACGATCATGCTGCAGGACGGTCATACCCTGGTCGAAAGCAATGAACACTGGAAACTCGACTGGGAGGATGGCGAACTGCAGTGGCTCAGTATCCGCAGGTTGCCGACGGACGAGATCGTGGAGGTCACGACATCGGTCGGCACGGGCGCGGAATTAGGCGGAAAGATCGGCGGAACAATGGGGGTGTATAACCTTCTGGCGGAAAATGATCCTGAAAATTTTGCCGGCAGATTGAACGCGCTTGCCGAGGCCCTGATTCGCGAGATGAACCAGCAGCATTCACAGGGTGTCGGCATGGTCCGGTTTTCCGGCGAGCTTACCGGAGCGGAAATTGCCGAGGACACAGCGGCCCTTACCTCCACCCTGGAATCATCGACTGCCGCCACCACGGTCTCGAGCGGGACATTTACGATAAACGACCGGGAGGTCGGAAAGATTGTCGGCGGGGTCGCGAGTTACGGCCTGGCGACAATAAAGGCATATAACACGGTTGAGGCGATCAACGAGGCGATAACCGGAGTCACGGCCACGCTGACCACCCAGGTTGCGGGCAGCGCTGTAACTCCGATTGCCGCAGCACCTGCTGATGTAAATAACGGGGATGTGATTACTTTCACCATTAATGGAGTCACGGTTAACTATACGGTCGATAATGATGGCGCTGGGGATGATGATACAGATGCCGCAATCTTTGCGCAGAATCTCGTGGATGAAATCAATGGCGATATTGCGACGTATAATGCCACCAATACCCCGGACGTGACGGTTGAAGCGGTTCTTGGCGACGGCGCCAACGGCGGTGTGGTCAATTCAATTATACTCAAAAATATCAATAAGGGAGACGATTCCAGGATCGTTATCGGAACAATCTCTTCCAGTACCTTTGCCGATCCTTCCATCTCTGCCGGTCTTGAAGGAAATCTCGGCCTGACTGCCGGTACCTATACTGCCGATGCCACAAATAACACTGGTGAAATCACACTCTTTTCCGTTGATCCTTTTACGGTCGAGGCGGGCACCAATGATGTGTATCTGGATCACTTCGGTTGGGGCGGCGGCAGTCTGAGTTCTTCGGATACGGCCAATGACGGGCAATTTACCTACACCTTTGCGGACGGAGGGGTCGCTAAATCGCTGCAGGGCTATGACTATGCCGACCAGCTGGTCACCGACGGGGGAAGCTTTGAGATCTGGCTGTACAACAACGATGAGGACAACACCCTTGCTCTGGCGCAGCCGGTAACAGTGTCCATGGAAAGGGCCTACGATCTCTCGGATGTGATGACTTCTATAAATGATGCAATTACCACTGCCACAGGCATGGCAGAACCATGGGTCAAGGCCTCAATCAGCCAAAACCGTCTGGTCCTGACAGCGGATGACGACTATACCTTTGCCTTTGCCAACGACACCTCGAATTTTCTCCAGGCAGCAGGGATCAATACCTTTTTTTCCGGCTCCGATGCAAGTACCATCAGTGTGAACAGCGTGATCAAGGACGAACTGCAGTATATTGCCGCCGGCACAGTGGGCGATTCAGGGCTGATCTTTACCGGAGACAACACCAACGCCCTGCTGATCACCAATATTCAGCGGGATGAATATATCGAATTTACCGGTGCATCTGAAGGCAGTCTGGACGGGCATTATAACGCCCTGGTAGCGGAGATCGGCATGCAGGGGCGGACCGTGCAGAGGGAATTTGAGTTCAATACGCTTGTCAGCAATCAGTTGAATGAGCTGCGGGACTCTGTTTCCGGAGTCAATCTCGACGAGGAGATTGCCAACCTGATCAAGTTTCAGCATGCCTATTCCGCAGCAGCCAAGCTGATCAGCATCTCGGACGAGATGCTGCGGACGCTGCTGGATGTCGTGCGGTAAGGAGTACATATCATGCGTGTAACATTGGCGAGCGTTCATAATAATATCCTGGCGAACTTAAACAAGATCACCACGGATATGAACCAGATCAACAAGCGGATATCATCGCAATCCGAGATGTCGAAGATCTCGGATGATCCGGTGAATCTGGTGGCGGCGCTCGGTTATCGGAGCAACCTGGCGGAGATCAAGCAGTATCAGGAGAACCTGACGTACGGGGAGACCCTGGTCAACTCTTCCGACAACTCCCTT
>DAOVSZ010000263.1 GCA_030627725.1 Desulfobulbaceae bacterium | reverse complement strand
TCCGCCTTTTTCCGTTTTATGATTTCCCGGAAAACCATGACAATACCCAGAAGATTGCCTTTGTCATCTCTGATCGGCGCGGCAGAGTCATCAATCGGGACCTCCGTCCCCTGTCTGGTAATCAGGATGGTATGGTTTGCCAGGCCGACGACACGTCCCTCGCGCAGGACCTTGGCCGCGGGATTTTCCACTCGCTGCCGCGTGTGCTCGTTGATTATATGAAAGATCTCATGCATGGACCGGCCCACGGCATCCTGCTGGCGCCAGCCGGTGATCCCCTCGGCCGCATGATTCAAAAACACAACCTCCCCTTCAGGGTCCGTTGCAATGACCCCATCTCCAAGGCTTTTAAGGGTTGTCGAGAACCATATCTCACTTTCTTTCAGTTTTTTCTCAGACTTTGCCTTATAAAGCGCTATCTCAACAGTGGAATGGAGTTCCCGCTCATCAAACGGCTTGACAATATACCCGAATGGTTCCGTTACCTTTGCCCGTTCCAAGGTCTTGTCGTCGGCATATGCGGTCAGATACACAACCGGAACGCCGAAACGGGTCCGGATCTCATGCGCCGCATCAATGCCGTCAACATTGCCGTTTAAGACAATGTCCATCAGCACCAGGTCGGGCCGCTCCGCGGTAACTGCCTTTATCGCCTCCTCGCCAGAAGAGACGACACCCGTAACCTTGTAACCAAAACTCAACAGACATTCCTGGATGTCTCTTGCCACGATGCTTTCATCTTCCACAATAAGTATGCTGGAAGTCATATCAGATTCTCCTCTTGTAGGACTGCTCTTCAAAGGTGATGTGGAACATGGAACCCTCTGACCCGTCAATCTCGATTTTCCCGGCCAGTTGCTCTTCTGCAAGGAGACTTACCAGCCGCATGCCAAGGGACCTGGCAGTACGCAGGTCAAAGCCCTCCGGCAATCCTATGCCGTTGTCACGCACCGTCAGTTCAAACCGCCTGTTGCCGACCTTTGTGATCGCCACAGAGATTTCACCCTCCCGGTCATCCGGGAAGGCATGTTGCATTGCATTAGAAATAAGTTCATTGATGAGCAGACCGCAGGGCACGGCATTATCAAGGCCAAACAGGAAATCGTCGATCTTCGTCTTTACCCTGATTCTGCCCGGTGAGATATTGTATGTTCTGATGAGGCTGGCAACCAGCGCCCGGGTGTACTCTCCGAAATTGATATGTGCCAGGTCATCCGATTTGTAGAGTTTTTCATGAATAAGGGCCATGGCCTTGATCCTGTTCCTGCTCTCGTCAAACATGTTTCTGTACTGCGTATCGGATATGCCTCTTGACTGGAGGCTGAGCAGGCTTGAGATGATCTGCATATTGTTTTTGACCCGGTGGTGGACCTCTTTAAGCAGCATATCCTTTTCCTTCAGAGATTTTCCGACAAGCTCCTCGGCGCGCTTCCGCTCCGTGATGTCAATCGCATATTCTATCATCTGAACCAGCTTCCCCTCGCGGTTGAAAACCGGATGGGCATGGACCTCGACATGATGAAGGTTCCCGTCTTTATCGGTATGGATATGCTCCACCACGGTAGACTCATGCGTTTTTTTAATTATTTCAAGAGGACATGGATGTTCGTCATTGCCGCAGGGGTCACTGCTGTTGTGAGTAAGGGCGTAACAGGTTGTCTTTTCCGCCGAATGATCAATCCGGGCTGCAGAGTTTGCAAGTTTCAAGGAATAATCGCTGACGTCAATAACATAGAAAGGATGGGACAGGGATTCCAGGACATTGTTGAGAAACGTGTTCTGCCGGACAAGCAGATCTTTTGCCAGCACCCGTTCGGTGTTGTCGATGATGAGTCCATCGATATGGACGGGACGGCCCTCCGGACCATAAACCGGCTTTCCTTTCTCGAATAAATGACGGACCTTGCCGTCCCGGTGACGTATCCGGTATCCGACCTCAAACTGTTCATGGTTACGGAGAGCCTTTTTGACTGTTTCGATAACGCGCTGCCTGTCCTCTTCGAGAATCAGGGATTCAATCATACAGATCTCGCCTTTTTGCAGTTCTTCCGCCTGGTAACCGGTGTACGGGTAAAGCAGGTCATTGAAGAACAGCATCTGCCCGTCAGCCGGAAAAAGCCTGTAGACGAGATCAGGAAGATTCTCGGCCAAAGAGCGGTAGGCCTCTTCACTTTTCAGGAGCGCTTCAGCTGTCCGCGTCTTTTCTTTGAGCAATGCCGTCTCTTTTGCCAGCGTTTTCTCCTGGACCTTCAAGGTGTTCAACAGCACGATCGTAATCACGAAATAGAGACATAAAATGAAGAGTGTCAGCCCAACGGTCTGCACAATATGATCGTGAATTGGCCCCTCGATTACTGAATAATCGCACACAACCCCCAGTGACCAGGTTTTGTCGCCAAGCCGGACCGGAACAAAGGCGATTATTTTTTTCGCCTCTGCTCTTCTCTCTTCCCCCCACCAGACCGATTGATAGAGACCCCGGCCTGTTTCACCCCTGGTCATTTTGCCGACAATCTCTTTCAGCTGCGACCAGTCCTGTTTCGGAAACAGCTCTTTTCTATAAGCGAGCATGTTTTCCCCGATCTGCCCTTTTTCCGGATGGTATAATATCGTACCATCGCTATCCAGAAGCTGGACATACGCTCTCCTGCCGCCTACCCTGAGGTCCTGAAAGAACCTGTCTGCAAGATCTTCCAGTGTAATATGCCAGCAGGCAATCCCGACAGGCGCCTGGCGATACGATAGCGGCATTGCAATTGCTACAGTCGGTTTACCGGTAAAAGTGGAAAAGAAAAGATCGGTTATTTGGAAGTCTTTTTCCTGTAACGAACACGGATCACAGCTCATTGCCGCAAAAGACGGACCTTTGCCGTCTTCTGCGTCCTGCCCGGAGGGGGTCGTAAAAATGGGTGTGCCGCTTAAATTCATCAGGAGCAAGGAACTTATATGGTCCTTGTGGCTCTCAAAATATGCATGAAGGTAAGAATCAATATGCGCCGGCATGCCGACAACGGATTCATTAAGGAAAAACTTCTGTATTTCTGTGTTGAAAGTGATTGTCTGAAGATAGTTGGTGTGTTCCTCGACAAAATGCTGAAGGTTTCTGGCGCCCTGGTCGGCAAGCAGCAATAACGTCTGCTGCGCCTGGGCGACCAGACGTTCTTCAAACTTGAGGTGGGCCCTGTAGGTATGATATATCGTAATGACGACAAGAGCGGCGGTAATGCAGATAACCGCATTACGAATCCGGGTGATATTTGGTTTGGCAAGCATAGGTTTTCTAATTTTTTTGCATCCGGAAGTTCGGTTTCGTTTGCATCCGGACCCCGAACGTTTAGAAGGTACTGCAGAGTCATCCAGTCCACACAAATCTACACCGTAACAGACCGACAGGCAAGCCAAAAAAAGTAAGTTAAATTAATCAGTTACATTCTTATGATTCCAAAGTCGGTACACTGTAGCACTTACGTGCTCACACAATGTGGTAGTGCATTCAGCTAGCTTGAAAAAGTAACGTTGCGATAAAAAAGAGGCGGGAGACGCTTTCCAGATACCGGGCAGCGATCCACTCCAATCATTAATTCCAGTTTAGCTGGGTTAGGCAAAAGTAAGGAAAAAATTTGATTTTGACGTTACCCTGTGCCTGTTCATGGTTTAGTCCGGCTTGACTTTGCTGGAATTCTATGAACATAATTTAACATACATTATGACACACATTGTGTCCCAACTTCCGTAAGGAAAGGCAACAATGAAGATAACCCATAAACTGATTCTCGGATGCTGGCTTCTCACTGTCTGTGTCTGGCTGGCAGGTTATTTTTCCAGCACTATCGGGAAAAAAGAACTGACCCGCACGATCATCGAGCATGATGTTTCTCTTGCCCATGAGATGTTGGCCAGGATCGACCAGATGATTTACACCAGGGTGGAAACATTTCAGGAATATGCCCATGACGTGTTGCTGCGAAACGGTATCGAAGAATCAAACGCCGCTTTCGCGAGGCTTGACGACATCGAAAAGCATATCGATGCAAGAGAAAGCCGATGGGCGACCCTGCAGGGCGGTCCGGAAAATCCGGCAATCGGCGCCTTGCTGCAGAACGAAATTTCCGAGGAATTGGGGGAAAAGAGAGAATTCTTCCGTAATAAATATGGCTATGACCTCTTCAGTGAAGTGTTTGCCACCAATAAGTATGGCGCTGTTGCGGGAATGACCGACAAGACCACCGATTACCGTCAGAACGATGAAGAGTGGTGGCAAGAGGCAAAGAGGACAGGACTCTACGTCAGTGATATTCAATATGATAAAAACGCCGATGTGTATGCAATCGATATCTGCGTCAGGATCGAGGACAACACCAAAAAATTCCTGGGGGTCCTGAAGGCGGTCTACAATGTCAAAGAAATCATAGAGTTGCTCAAGGAGCGCAATAAGCCCAAAAACACAGACGAACGGGACTACTTCCTGTTCACCAGGGACGGGAAGATAATTTACTCATCCGCCCATGAATTCGATTTTTTGGCCGATGTGTCGGAGAAGGAGTT
>DAOVSZ010000184.1 GCA_030627725.1 Desulfobulbaceae bacterium | reverse complement strand
CGTGATTAAAAAAGTTCTTGAAGGGTAAGTTCTATTTCTTTTTCTGCAGGGCCTCTTCTGACCGTAAAGGAAAGGGTTGTTCCGGCGTTCTGCAGCAGAAGTTTCTTAACAGCAGGAACACCCTCGTAGTCTTGAATAGCTCTTTTGTTGATCGTCAGGATAATATCTCCTGCCACAAATCCGGCTACCTCGGCAGGGGTCCCATTGGCAACAAAAGAGACCATTGGCGAACCGTCTTCTTTCGTATATCCTATTACCATGCCACTCTTCTCCCGTGGCGCCTGCCGGTTGAAGTTTTTTCCTTTCTCCAGCACGATCTGTTGTTTTTTATAATCAAGATAAAGAATGAAATGGGAGAGGATTGAGTTTCCAATGTTGCCTGCCTGTTCGCCGATTGCGCTGGATCCTTTTCCTTTTTTAAGCGGAAAGGTCAAAAGTGGTTTTTTGATGCAGAAATTACCAATCGCAAAGGAATCAAACTGGACGATTCTGCTGAAAAAGATGCCTGACATTCCGGCCCGGGCTGTCACAACGCCTTGGCGGTCGAAGAGGTTGTTTTTTTCGGCAAATTGAAAATGGAACTGGGTGTCTGTTGCGCCCAGATCAATCGACCAATTGCCGGACAATTTTCCGTCAACAAGGACCGGCGCCGTGAATGTCCTGTATTTTAAAGGCGCGTCTATAATTGTTCCATTGCCTCTGTAAGTAAAGGATTCCGGATCATAAAAGGAGATGTGCTTTTCTGCATAGTCTATCTTCGTTACAAAGCGTGAGAGAAAGTCGTAGCCCAGGATGCCGGCGGCAGGCGGCTCGCCGTGGTTTTTGGTAAAGTCCGTGAATACGAAGATTTTCTGCGGACTCATCCGCACGGCGTCGACGGAAAAGGAGGGCAGACGGACAAAGGAGAGGTCGAAGGTGTCTCCAAAGCCGAAGCCCGTAATGGCGCCTTCCTGCGTGAGGCCAAGCTCTTTCGCATAACCGGCATCGATGACGGACTTGGAGGCGCCGCTGTCAAGAATCCACCACCGTGTTTCCCCCTTGATCGTGACCGGCAGGTAGATATTATTTTCGGAAAAAAGAAAAGGGATCTCTTCGGCTTTTGATCCATCTTGAAAGGTGAAGTCCTTTTTAAGGTCATCCGGGACATGAAAGAGAGACGGGTCGATATCGATATGCGGTTGATACAGAGAAAGTCTTGATTGTGTTCTTTTCCCACGCGGCAGGATGTCTGAGTCCTCGCCAAAGGCGACAAGGAGATCTCCAACCCGGCGGTAATCGGTGATAACAGTGTGGATCTCCATATCCGGTTGTTTTTCAATCGATTGTTTCAAAAGAGAGGTGGCGCTGTCAAAGAAAGAGAGGCTCACGTCGGAATTGATCGTGTTGGTCATGCGGACAACATGACAGGTGATGCCGGTCTTTGTCTTCCGGATACCTTCATAAAAGAGACTGAAGTAGGGTGAGTGCGGGTCCAGGTGCTCAAAGTTTTTCAGCCTTTTTTTGATCCGCCGTCGTTTCATGGTGTCCTCGTCTCTGTAGACAAGGACCTTGCCGTTCGTGTCTTTCAGCCAGGAGAAGCGGCCGTCATCACCGGTCGTCAGGTTGATGACCGTATAGTCTTCTTCCAGGCGGTACTTGAGCGGGTTTTCCTCCCATTGCCGGAACGTGCCGGAAAGACCGTCATATTCTGCTTCACCTTCGTAATAAACAGTCTTTATTGCCTTGAGTCTTTGAAGACCGCCGATAGCTTCATAATACCTGTGAAGGATCTGATAGGGGTCGTTTTGAAGTGACTGGCTGTAGAGCGAACCAGGTGCAAAGCACAGGGAAATGAGCAGGAAGACAAAGAGGAGGTATTTCGACTTAAACGGAGACATGGTACAGCAGTTTACGCCGATCATACTTGATTACGCCTATCAGAAGGGTGGCGAGGCAGTGATGAATATCCTGAAAGAAGGTTGTGATACAAAGGTAGAAGGCACAGAGGCTGAAGGACTGAAGATCGCGAGAGGTTATAGTTGTTGTTGAAGACTGTGTGCCTGTGTGCCTTCTGCCTCTGTGCTTATTTTTTAATATTCAAACCGGAACAACACCCGCCTGTTCCGGTTTCTGCCTTCTTTGGTTGCGTTCGAGTATTTCGGCGCGTTTTCTCCAAAGGAACGGAGTTCTATCCTTTTTCCGGCAATTCCTTTGCGAAGGAGATGCTTGCGGACAGAATCGGTTCGCTTCTTCGAGAGATCCATGTTGTACTTTTCCGTTCCCAGTTCGCAGGCATGTCCATCAAGCAGAATGGTGACCGCGCGATTGTCTTTGAGGTATTTCACGATATCATCGAGAACAGGATTGAGTGCGGGGCTGATGCGGGCAGAGTCCAGTTCAAAATAGATTTCCTGATTGCTTCGTTTGACTGGAAAAGGCTTCGGTTTTTTTATCGGCTTGACTTTTGACGGGTCATAGATCTTTGAGGGATACATCCTGCTTTCTTTGACCACCTGTTGTTCGGCAACCGGTTCTGCCGGCAACGGAGTTTGAGAGCCGCATTTTTGCCTGTAGTGTTTTATGTAGGTAAGAGCATCTGAAGTCTGTATCTGATTAATGCCTACCTCACCATCCTTAAAATTGACTAGAAAAAAAACATTTTCTCCTGGTTGAGCAATGAAAGGTAATTTTTCACTGTGCCACAGGACATTCAGCCGTTTTATCTCCAGCATGTGAGTTGAACCGGAACTGATTCGTAAGATGCCGTATTCTCCTTCATTGAGTCCGCAAAGGGCCTGACGGTCAATGATAATGGTCCATGGAAATTGAGAGGGAAAAAGGCCAGTGGCGGAATGGAGTTCTCTGAAGAAGTAAACATTTGTAGTGGATGGTGGAATGTTGCCAAGCACTGGCTGTGAAGGAGGGGTATAAGAGCAGCCGCTGATAAGGATGAGACAAAAAAGCCAAAGAAAATTTTTCATGACAATACCCTGGTTATAAAATGATTTTTGTATAATTTCTTTCTTATATGTCCTCTTTTGTGAACGTAGCAAATCGAGTGCAGCTCAACTCCGCTATGGAGAAGCGGATGGGGTGTTGCTGAACAGTTACAATAAATACTATAATGTGCCGGGGAAAGGAGTCAAGAATAACTTCCATCCGGCCAGATCTTTAGATTTCGATTCTGAAAAATATGCGGCAGTCTTTGTCGAATGCCCCCAAAGAAATTTCTATAGCAAAATGGAACAAAAGATGCTATCTGCTACTCAAAAAACAGTATCCCTGTTTTTGTTGATTGAGGAAAAGATGAAGAGCTAAAGAGAGGTTTTTTATGAAATATCAATATATGACAGACGGAGAAGATGATCTGCCAAACCAGATATGGGTCTGCGATCAGTGTCGCAGCGAACATAATGATTTAATTCTTATCGGCAAGTGGCGATTGACGGACCGAAAGGAGGATGCCGATATCATGTGTGCCGTCTGTTCCCATAAGCAAAAGCAGCCTTTGGAAGAACAGCCCCATTAACAGGAAATTATGCGACAGGTAATTCATATAAGTACGGAAAGCCGCGAGACGCTTGTTGATATTACGGATAAGGTTGCTGCTGCAGTACGTCGGAGCGGGGTCATGAATGGTATTGTGGCCCTGTACTCTCAGGGAGCAACCGGCGCGTTGATGATCCAGGAAAACTGGGACGACAGCGTGCAGGCAGATGTAGTGCAGTTTCTGCGTAAGCTGATTCCTCAGGGTGTATGGCTCCACGACCGGCAGGATGGGAACGGCGATGCGCACCTCAAGGCAGGTCTTGTCGGTCCGTCCGAGACCATACCACTGATTGATGGAGAGCTGGGGCTTTCCCGCTGGCAGAATATTTTTTTCTGTGAGTTTGACGGGCCTCGTGCGGAGCGGAATGTTATCTGTACTGTTTTAGAAGATAAATGATGACTATTCAGGTGGAGCTGAATACGTGGCCTAAACACCATCCTGTAACTGTTCAGCAGTGCTTCATATGTGCACAAGCAGGCCGAGCAGGTAAGCGGAGCGGAGCGAAGACTCCGATAGTTGGCTATGCGAGAAGGCCTGATCGTGTGCAGCTCAACTCCGCATGGAGAAGCGGATGGAGTGCTGTTGAATAGTTACGATAAATGATTTTCCGGGAGTTGTTCCACGCTAAAAAGAATATTTGACTTATTCTCTTTAAAAACGTAAACCTGATCGTAAGCGTTCACCAGCACCTCATCTTCATCCGTTTTGGCCTTCTCACATAGAGGGGCTATAGTTCAAAGGCCCAAACGAACGAATCTAAGGCACTGGTAAACGCTTACAGGACGGAGTTTCTCGCAATCTGCAGCCCCGGTGAACGGTTACACCTGATCGCCTAGCTATAGATGGTGAATTCGGACAAGGAGGAGAACATATGCTTAGGCGACCATTTTTTTTGGTCTTGATGACGGTTTTTTCTGTTTTTTGTCTGGCGACAGGGGCGTTGGCCGCAGTTGACTGGGAAGTCAGGAAGAAGCTTGTAACTGACCAGGAGCCTCTTGATACTGCCATGTCGGCAGATGGGAAGTTGTTTTTTGTCCTTACCAGTGGAGGGAAGGTACATATTTATACATCTAACGGAGTTGCCAAGGAGACACTTGAAATCGGCGGCTCTATCGATAAGATCGACGTGTCAAAGAGCGGCGATGTTCTCTACCTGACTGATAGCAGCAAGAAATCGATCCAGATTGTTGAATTTGATTTTGTGCTCGACGTCGATATCGAAGGAGCTCCTTTCAGGGGGCCTGTCGATGCACCGGTGGTGATCACCCTTTTTACTGACTTTCAATGACCGTATTGCGGCAAGGTTCTGCCGCTGCTTGAGCAGGTGCTCGGGGCATATCCAAACGAGGTCAAACTGGTATTTAAAAATTTTCCACTTACACGCATTCATAAATTTGCCATGGGCGCCGCTGTCGCTGCTTTGGCCGCTAATGAGCAAGGAAAGTTCTGGGAATATCATGACAAACTTTTTGAAAACTACAAGAGCCTGAGTCATAAGAAATTTCAGGAGATTGCTCAGGAGCTCGGTCTGGACATGAAACGCTTTAATACCGATCTCTCAAACCCGAAGCTCCGCCAGGCCGTATCAAAAGACATGGATGATGCGGTAAAAAATGGTATCCGTTCAACCCCGACAATACTCGTCAATAACAGGTCGTTGAGAAATAACTACCGTAATTTTTCCGGTATGAAGAAAGTTATTGAGAAAGAACTCAAAAGACTCAAGTAGATAAAGAGACGTAACTACTCAGGCGATTGGCGGAAAAGAATATACCAGGTTGCGTAGGATTTTTGTTCGTGTTCAAGGTTATTCCGCCTTCTGCGGCAAGGAACTGCGTATATTTTCTGAAAGCATTGATGAAGAAACATAGATTCCTCTTTCTGATTGGCCTGCCTTTTACTCCCATTTACTGCGCCATGATGGTCCTGCGGGCCTTTCTTTATCGGAAGGGTGTGCTTAAAAGCCATCTTATGGGTGTGCCGGTTGTAAGTGTCGGCAATCTCACTATGGGTGGTACGGCAAAGACCCCTATGGTCATGTACTTGGCGCGTTATTTTTCCGCGCTTGAGAAGAAACCCGCAATAGTGAGCCGTGGATATGGGGGGACTGCCAAAGGCCCGGTAAATGTCGTTTCCGACCAAAAAGAAATCTTTCTTGATTCAAAGGTTGCCGGAGATGAACCGAGACTCCTTGCGGAATCCCTCCCTTGTGTTCCTGTTCTTACAGGGCCGAAAAAGGTTGTTGTCGGTCGATATGCGGTCCTGAACATGACACCTGATATTCTGATACTTGACGACGGGTTTCAGCATCTGGCAATGAGGAGGGACCTCGATATAGTCCTCTTTAACGCCCGCAATTATCTGGGAAACGGCAGGGTATTTCCAGGAGGTGAATTGCGTGAACCGTTGAGCGCTCTGAAGCG
>DAOVSZ010000268.1 GCA_030627725.1 Desulfobulbaceae bacterium | reverse complement strand
GCGGGCCGCTGTTTTCTCATCTAATCGGCCCATCGCAGACCTATTCTCGGCAAGTTTCCCGTCAAGTTCGTGCAGGTCCTTATTGAGTTGGTCCTTCTTGCTGGAAAGTTCTGCCGCCGCCTGGGTGTGTTCGGCAATCTGTCCTAGGGCGGTTTCTTTGTTTCGCCGAATCTCCTCCTCAATCCCCTGCTGAAGTCTGGAGGTTTCTTTTGTGATGGCGTCAAGTTTTTTTGTCCGTTTTACCTCCATGTCGCTATCGATTATGGCTATTTGCCGTTCTCTATAATCCGCCGTCTCCATCTCTATGGCTTCTTTTCGTTCAACAAGTTCTCGATCCTGGGCCTCTTTTGCTTCTCGCATTTCTTCTTCAGACAGTGTTTCCGGTTGTCCCTGTCTGCCGAAGAGAAAGAGGATAAGGAAGGCGATAAAGATCAGAAGAAAAAGCAGGTAAATAAGCGGGACCGGCATGAAGAGACCGTTCTGTGGAGGTGAAGGGGGAACGATGATTTTTTGTTTTTGGGCTGCAAGACTTTGCGTTCTGATCCGTGCCGCTTCCTGTTCTCTTTCGGTCCTGCGTATTGCAATCTCATCAATGAGATCAGTTTTGTGTTCTTCCATGACAGCAAGTTCATCTCGCGCCGCTGAAAGTGTTTCTTTAAGCAGTTCAAGTTCACGGCTCAGCATGTCCTTTTGCACAGAATGTTCTTTGATACTGTCCCTCTGCTCTTCGAGTTGCTTCTGAATGGTTTCTTCTCTCTGAGCTGCTTCCTGTGCTTCGATCAGGCTCTTCACCTTGGTAAGAGCAGGCTTCATTGCCGCTGTCAGATTATCGGGTCCGGTCTCTTGGGCAGAGGGCCGGGCCACAATAAGTTGTGCTGCAGCCATCTCGGACCATTTCCGGAGATACCTGTACTGACCGTATGTGTCCAGAAAGATCAGCTTTGGCCCCAGAGACGCTTTCGCCTGTGCGAGCCTTTGCTCTATCAGCTCCATATTTCTAATGAAGTATGGGGTTGCCAGTTGCCTGTAGAGCGCTTTTCCGTTCATTCCACTGGATGCGAGGGTGCGGTATTTGGCGTTAATGTCTTCATATTGCGGATTTTTCTGGACCGCCTCGCTCAGATACCAGTTATGTTCATCCCAGATCTCGGGCTCACCGTCGGTGATGATTAATGCCAGAGCGATCTCCCTGTCATACTCGATGAGATAACGCAGCGGGGCCTCAATGTCGGTAACCAGGCCCGTGGCCTTTCTCTTTTTCAGCTCCGCCTGTAGGATCTTCAGCCCGATTTCATCTGCCGCCTCCACTCGCAATGGAGAATGGACCCGGTCATCAAAGCCGGCAACAACAAGATTGGCGGATGGAAGCTGGGAATGAATAAAGGGAACAAACCGCTGACCGGCAATATGCTTGGGGCTGTAAACCTGCATCGAAATGGACTGATCGTACAGAATCACCACATCCATTCCGGTTTCCGCGTCTCCCGGATTTGGCAGCCCAAAGAGAACAGTCAGGAGCGCCAGCACATAAAGTTTTATCTGCGTTCTGGATCTCTTCTGTTTGAAATTCATAAAAACAGTCCTTCTGAATTGGCACAAAAAATGTAACTGTTCAGGTGGAGCCGAATACGTGGCCTAAACGCCACCCTGGTCGTGTGCAGCTGGTGAGCACAGCGAATGAGCGGATGGGGTACTGCTGAACAGTTATCATAAAATCAATGATATTAAATCCCTATAAGATATTTTGTAACGGATTGCAGGGAAATGTCAAGGTGCGAAAGAGAATAACAAATCGTAAAGCAAAAAAATATTTCCAGGAAAACAATTTGGTTATACTAATTTCGCAGGGCAATCGGCATCTTTTTTCAGCATCAGTTTGACATCTTTCTTCAGCATCCACTATAAAGAATATAGAGGGAAGTTTTCTGCTGCAGAGGATACAGCACAGACATTACATTAACAGGAGGTGACACGATGGGACTGAATGATGAGATCAATAATGTTGTGAAATGGGACGTGCCGAGTGTGAGCAGTGACGACAGCCTGCGGACGGTTATTCAGAAAATGGTTGATAACAAGGTCACGGCTGTCTTGATAAAATCGGGTGATGATGTGCTGGGTGTGGCCACGGACATGGATATTCTGAACAGTATTGACAATGCGGCCGACCTTGACGAGACCAAAAGCGCCCAAATGATGACCGCCTGTGAAATGATAACCAACGAAGAGGTCCAATCGCCTTGCGTTCAACTGGATCCGACAATCAGTGTTGAGATGGCGTTGGGGGTCATGGCCAGAGCAGGCGTGCATCATCTCATGGTATCCGGAGATGGAAAGAGCGTCGGCATGGTTTCGATTCAGGACCTTCTGAGTCTGGTTGTCTCCTGATATCTTGATATTCTCCTGATCCGGGGGGAATCTTCGTATGTATTGGTTTGATCGGTTATGCCTTTGAGGTAGTGGCATATCTGCGCGATAAATGTCGCGCAAGAGTTGGCGGGGTAATTATTGAGTTCCACTCGAGAGTTCCTCTTGCGTGGCCCTTTTATTCAAGCAACCCGGTTTTTTTGATCGCCTCCAGGAGTTTTTCCTTAACGACCGGTTTTTCCAAGTAACATCCGCCGACCCTGCAGACCTCAAGCAGATGTTCTGCTGGTGGGTCTGCGGAGATCGCTATGACACGAATGCGGGACGTGACCCTGTTCATCTCTTCAAAATCCCGGATGTCCCTTACCAGTTCCTTGCCGCTCATTCCCGGCAGGTTGATATCGGTAATCAAGATCTGATAGGGACTGCCGCCCTGATAGGCCTGAGTGAAGATCAGCATTCCCCGCTCAGCTGAGGTGCTGACCGTGATGTCGTCTGTAAAGGTCGAGACAACATTGATCATCTGGGCCGCATTTATCGGGTTATCTTCAACGATTAATATACTGATTTCAGTTCTGATCATATTTTCTCCATAAATGTAAAACCGTTGTGCCTATGTCTTAAGAACGGCCTGCCGTACGGACTCAATGCCGACGCGCTCGACAAACCTGGCTGTCCGCTCTTTTTTCTTCCCGTTCTCCTTGTAATACTGAAGTATGTCCCTGACCAGCTGTATGGCCTCTTCTTTGCTGAGATTTTCAGCTATGACGTCGCCGATGCGGGGTCTGCCGCCGGCGTTGCCGCCAAAGGTCACGATCCATCCTTTTCTCTTGCCGATCAGGCCGACATCACGGACATAACTTTCCGCGCAGCATAACGGGCAGCCTGAAACGCCGAATTTGACTTTCGCCGGCTGTTCATAGTTTTCAAAGGTCTGCTCAAGTTCAATCCCCATGCCCAGGGAGTCCCGGACGCCGAACTTGCAGACGGCCGTCCCCGGACAGGCCTGGACATAATGGACGCAGAGTTCTTTTGCCCTGCCGATGTCCATTGCCAGGTCGTTCCAGACCTTATTGACATCATCTTCTTTGATGCCAACCAATGCCAATCTCTGACCTGAGGTAATTTTCATGATCGGGATGTTATATTTTTTTACAACTGCTGTTATTTTTTCGAAAATTTCAGGTGTTACCAGTCCAACCGGAGTTCTGGGGACGATCGCATACGTTTCCTTGTCGCGCTGCAGGATGGCGCCTTTTGCTTTTTTTTCCATGGATGGTGTCCTCTTATAGGCTTTTAGACTGAAGTGTCATTCTTCAGATGTGCCTTAGATGTGGACAAGCAGGCCGCCGAGCTATAGTAGGCTATGCGAGAAGGCCAGATCGTACACAGATGAGGTGCAGCTGAAGAATGACAGTATTTTATAAAGAAAATTTGATTTAAGTCAAAGTATAATCCGGAAACGCAGTATATACTCTAAATAAAGAACAGAACGGGCAACAAATGACAGTCCTTTCTTATTACTCTGCACGAAAAGGAGATGTGCCATGAAAAAAATTGAGTTGGACCAGACACGGGAATTTACCGACGGAGGCATGAAACGGTTTTTTCTTGTCCAGGATTCTCCGTATTTCAAGATCATCAATTTCAACCTTTCCGCCGGCCATACCTTTCCTGTCCATTCTCATGACATGGAAGGCCAGCTTTCCATCCTGGTCCTTGAAGGAACAGGTGATTTTCTGGGGGGAGAAGGCGCGTCAATTCCTGCCAAACCCGGAGATATCCTGGTTTCAGAGATCAGTGAACCCCATGGTGTGCGGGCGGAAACCAAGATGCGGATTCTGGTGACCATTGCGCCTCCTATCTGAAGAGCGCAAGGGGCAGGGGTCAGGGGTCAGGGATCAGAGGGCAGGGGTCAGGGGTCAGGGGTCAGGGGTCAGGGTTGCAAAAAAATAAAACTGTTTAGAGATTGAGATGATGCCACTCACTCATTCGAGAATGATCAGAGAGCGAAAGACGATTATGAAAATGAT